>JAEWQZ010000131.1 GCA_023460255.1 Actinomycetes bacterium | reverse complement strand
CGGTGGGTGCGCACCGCCGACGACGCCCTGGAGCTCCTCGACCTGCTCTTCGACGAGGCCGCCGACCGGTGGTCCGGCCGCGGCGGCGCCCGGTGGTGGGACGGCTTCTACGACGACCGCGAGCGCCCGGTGCCCTTCTTCGCGAACGTGCCCGACGAGTCGCTCGTGGACTGGCACGACCGCGACCTGCTGCGTACCGGACCCGGCACGCGGGTACTCGAGCTCGGCTGCGGCCCCGGCCGCAACGCCGTCTGGATGGCGGGGCTCGGTGCGGACGTGCACGCCCTCGACCTCTCCGCGGAGGCGCTCGCCTGGGGCGCCGAGCGCGCGACCGCGGCCGGCGTCGTCGTGCGGTTCGAGCAGGCCGACGTGCTGCACTGGGATCCGCCTGCGGGCCGGTACGACCTCGTCGTCGACTCCGGCTGCTTCCATCACCTGCCGCCGCACCGTCGCGTCTCCTACCTCGCCCTGCTCGCGCGCGCCCTGCGCCCGGGCGGCAGGTTCGCGCTCGCCTGCTTCGCAGCCGACGGTCCGCCGGGCGTCACGGGCACGACGGCGTCCGACGTCGACCTCTACCGCAACGGTCACCTCGGCGGCGGCGTGGCGTACTCCGACGACGACCTCCGCGGCATCTTCGCCGACCTCGAGCCGATCGAGGTCCGCCGGATGCGGGAGCTGCCCGACGACGGCGCCGCCTTCGGGCGTGGCTTCCTCTGGGCCGCCCTGTTCGGCACCGCAGAGACCGAGTGGCTCCCGACGTACGGGGCGGGCTGACCCCGCAGGCCCGCCTCAGCCCTCGGCGATCGCCACCGCCGAGGCGATGCCGGCGTCGTGCGAGATCGACACGTGGAACCGCGCGACGCCCAGCTCGGCCGCGCGCGCCGCGACAGTGCCCGTGACCTCGACCTCGGGCGGCCCGCCGAGCACGCGGCGGACCGTGCAGTCGTGCCAGCGCAGGTCCCCGGGGGCGCCGAGGGCCTTGGCGATGGCCTCCTTCGCCGCGAACCGCGCGGCCAGCGAGGCCGGCGGGAGGTCCCGCTCGGCCTCGGTGAAGAGGCGCGCGCGCAGGCGCGGCGCCCGCTCCAGGGTCGCGAGGAACCGCGCCACGTCGACGACGTCGATCCCGACGCCGACGACGCTCACCGCCGCTCCGCCCGGGCCGTCACTCGACGGTGACGGACTTGGCGAGGTTGCGGGGCTGGTCGACGTCCAGGCCACGGGCGGTGGCGAGCTCCATCGCGAAGATCTGCAGCGGCACCACGCTCACCAACGGCGCCAGCAGCACCGGCGTCTGCGGCACGAAGAAGACCTCGTCCGCGAACGGCAGCACGGCGTCGTCGCCCTCCTCGGCGATGACCAGCGTGCGGGCACCCCGCGCCCGGATCTCCTGGATGTTGGAGACCACCTTGCCGTGCAGGGAGTCCCGGCCGCGCGGCGAGGGGACGATGATGAACACCGGCTGCCCGGGCTCGATGAGCGCGATGGGCCCGTGCTTGAGCTCCCCGGCGGCGAAGCCCTCGGCGTGGATGTACGCCAGCTCCTTGAGCTTCAGCGCGCCCTCCATGGCCACCGGGAACCCGACGTGGCGGCCGAGGAACAGCACCGACGTCGTGTCGGCCATCCAGCGCGCGATCTGCTGCACCCGCCCCGCGCCCTTGAGCACCGTCTCGATCTTGCCCGGGACGGCCCGCAGGTCCTCGAGGATCTCGGCGATCTCGTCGGGGAACTTCGTGCCGCGGAGCTGGGCGAGGTAGAGCCCGAGCAGGTACGCGGCGGTGATCTGGGCGAGGAACGCCTTGGTCGACGCGACGGCCACCTCCGGGCCCGCGTGGGTGTACAGCACCGCGTCGGACTCGCGCGGGATCGTCGAGCCGTGCGTGTTGACGATCGCCAGGGTCGTCGCGCCCTGCTCACGGGCGTGCCGTACGGCCATCAGGGTGTCCATCGTCTCCCCGGACTGGGAGACGGCGACCACGAGCGTGCGGGTGTTCACGATCGGGTCGCGGTAGCGGAACTCGTGGGCGAGCTCCACCTCGACGGGGATGCGGCACCAGTGCTCGATCGCGTACTTGGCGACCATCCCGGCGTAGGCCGCCGTCCCGCAGGCCACGACGATGATCTTGTCGACGGCGCGCAGCACGCCCTCGTCGACGTGGATCTCGTCCAGCACGAGCCGCCCACCCAGGTCCGTGCGGCCGAGCAGGGTGTCCGCGACGGCCTTCGGCTGGTCGTGGATCTCCTTGTCCATGAAGGACCGGAAGCCACCCTTCTCCGCGGCCGACGCGTCCCAGTCGACCGTGTAGTGCTTGGGCGTCACGACGACGCCCTCGAAGTCCGTGACCACCACCGAGTCCGGCGTGATCGTGACCACCTGGTCCTGACCGAGCTCCACCGCCTCGCGGGTGTGCGCGATGAACGCCGCGACGTCGGACCCCAGGAAGTTCTCCCCCTCGCCCAGGCCGACCACCAGGGGCGAGTCGTGCCGGGTGCCCACGACGACGTCGGGCGCGTCGGCGTGCACGGCCAGGAGCGTGAACGTGCCCTGCAGGCGGCCGGCGACCGCGCGCATCGCGGCGGCGAGGTCGCCGGTGCTGTCGTACGCCGCGGCGAGCAGGTGGGCGACGACCTCGGTGTCCGTCTCGCTGCGCAGCGTCGCGCCGGCGGCCTCGACCTCGGCCCGCAGCTGCACGAAGTTCTCGATGATCCCGTTGTGGATCACGGCGAGCCGACCGTCCGCGGACAGGTGCGGGTGCGCGTTGACGTCGTTCGGGGCGCCGTGCGTGGCCCACCGGGTGTGGCCGATGGCCGCGGTGGCGCTCGGCATCGGGTCGCTCTCCAGCGCCCCGGCGAGGTTGGCCAGCTTCCCGGCCTTCTTCGCCGTGGCCAGGTGGGCGGCGTCCGGCACCACCAGCGCGACGCCCGCCGAGTCGTACCCGCGGTACTCCAGCCGCTTCAGCCCGCCCATGACCACGTCCAGCGGACGCCCGCTCGCCTCACCGGCGCCGACGTATCCGACGATTCCGCACATGCCGCGAGTCTAGGCGACCGGTCCCGTGCCCCCCGCGCCCGTCATCGGCGTCGCTACGGCAGACTGCTCCCCGTGGCAGAGATCCCCACACCGTACGTGGACCTCGACCGGGAGGCCTGGAGCCGGCTCTCCGCCGCCACCCCGTTGCCCCTGACCGACGCGGACGTGGCGCGGCTGCGTGGCCTCGGCGACCCGATCGACCTGTCCGAGGTCGACGCGGTGTACCGGCCGTTGTCGCGGCTGCTCAACCTCTACGTCAACGCGACGGGGGCGCTGCACGCGGCGTCGTCGATCTTCCTCGGTGAGACCGGCGCACGGACGCCGTACGTCATCGGGATCTCCGGCTCGGTCGCCGTCGGCAAGTCGACGACGGCGCGGGTGCTGCGCGAGCTCATGGCGCGCTGGCCCGAGACCCCGAGGGTGGAGCTCGTCACCACCGACGGGTTCCTGCTGCCGAACGTCGAGCTCGAGCGACGCGGGCTCATGGAGCGCAAAGGCTTCCCGGAGTCCTACGACAGGCGCGCCCTGCTGAGGTTCCTCGCCGCAATCAAGGCGGGCCGTCCCGAGGTGCGCGCCCCCGTGTACTCGCACCTGACCTACGACATCGTCCCCGACGAGCACGTGGTGGTGCGCTCGCCCGACGTGCTGATCGTCGAGGGCCTGAACGTGCTCCAGCCGGCGCGGGCGAGCACGGCCGGCGAGTCCAGCCTCGCGGTGAGCGACTACTTCGACTTCTCGATCTACGTCGACGCGCGCGCCGGCGACATCCGCCAGTGGTACATCGACCGGTTCCTGTCGCTGCGCCAGACGGCGTTCGCGCAGCCCGCCTCGTACTTCCACCGGTTCGCGACCCTCAGCGACGCCGAGGCGGTCGCGACGGCGCAGAGCATCTGGGACGCCATCAACGCGCCGAACCTCGAGCAGAACATCCTCCCGACGCGCGGCAGGGCCACGCTCGTGCTGCGCAAGGGGGCGGACCACGCCGTCGAGCGCGTCCGACTGCGCAAGCTCTGAGGCTGAGGCGGGTGCCTCAGGTCGCCGATCCCGGGTCGGCCGTCGGCGTCAGCGGCTCGTCATCCGCCACCGAAGCCACCTCGACGTCGCCCGTGAGCGCGCCGTCCGTCCCCGCGTCGTCGGCGCCCGCGAGGGGCAGGACTCCGACGGGACGACCCCGACGCCGCCCCCACCAGGAGATCAGCCAGTCCACCAGGACGCCGAGGAGCAGGCCGGCGGCGACGCCGATGGCCATGGCGAGCAACGGGTGCTCCTTGCCGAAGAGCTTGCCCGCGCCGATGCCGAGGAGCACCGAGTAGATCGACCAGCTGATCGCCGCGACGACGGCGAGGGCGCTGAACCGGCGGCGTGGGTAGCCGGTGGCGCCCGCCGTCATGTTCACCGCGACCCGCCCGATCGGGACGTACCGCGCCGCGATGATGAACGACGCCCCCCGCTCCGCCAGGGCCCGCTCCGCCCACGCCAGGGCCGCCTGGGCCTTGGCCCCGCGCATGAAGCGCAGGCGTCGGATCGGGATGTGCTTGCCGATCGAGTACGCGATCTGGTCGCCGGTGAAGGCTCCCGCCGCCGCCACCGCGCCGAGGATCCAGAAGTCCGGCGTCCCGTTCGCGACGAAGAGCGCCGCGAGGGCGATGATCACCGACTCGCTCGGGATCGGCGGGAAGAAGCCGTCGATCGTGGCGAACGCGTAGAGCGCGACGAACACCCAGGGGGTGCCCGCGAGCGCGACGGCCCACTCGCTCACGGCGTTGAGGAGGTCGGCCACTGGCGCTCCGGGGTTCGGCGGGGGCGTGCTCCGACCACGGTAGGGCACCGCGCCCCCGGGGCGGCACCGGGGTCCGCCCGGAGCGGACCCTGAGCCCGCAGCGACCCGGCTCAGGGCAGGTCGAAGCCCAGCGCCTCCGCGGCCCGCACCGGCGTCGGGTCGAACGCCCAGGCCGCGGCGAACCTGTCGCTGACCAGCGACCGGGTCTCGGCGACGTCGATGTACAGGCGGCCGCGCAGGTGGTCTGTCTCGTGCTGGACGATGCGGGCCGGCCAGCCCGTCACGACCTCGTCCAAGGGCCGGCCCTGCTCGTCGGCGCCGGTCAGGCGCACCGTGCGCCAGCGCGCGGTCACGGCGGACCAGCCGGCGACGCTCAGGCACCCCTCGTAGAAGCCGACCCGCTCCTCGCCCGCCGGCTCGTAGGCCGGGTTGACCAGCACGCGGAAGGGCAGCGGCGGCCGCTCCCGGACCGCCGTCGTCTCGTCGTCGGGCGCACCCGGGTCCTCGAGCACCGCGAGGGCCAGCCCGAGCCCCACCTGCGGCGCTGCGAGCCCCACTCCGGGCGCCTCGCGCATCGTCACCCGCATCCCCGCGAGCAGCGCCTCGAAGGTGCCGGCGTCGAGCTCGCCGTCGTACGGTGCGGCGACGGCGCGCAGCACGGGGTGCCCCGCCTGCACGATCGGCCAGGGCGCCGGCCGGGAGAGCAGCTGCTCGACCCGCCGGCGGGTCTCGCCCGTCGCGTTCACAGCGCCAGCCGCTCCCGCACCACCTCGGCGAGGGTCGCGGCGACCTCCTCGGCCACCTCCGTCCGGCGCGCCTCGACCATGACGCGCACCACCGGCTCGGTGCCCGACGGCCGTAGCAGGACGCGCCCGTCCTGCCCGAGCCGGGCCTCGGCCGCGGAGACCGCGTCGCGCACGCCCTCGTCCGTCTGCGCCCGCGCCCGGTCGACGCCCGAGACGTTGACGAGGACCTGCGGCAACCGCTGGATCCCGCTGGCGAGCTCGGCGAGCGACCGGCCGGACTCGGCGATGCGCGCGGCCATCTGGAGCGCAGTGAGGATGCCGTCACCGGTCGTGGCGTGGCGGGCGATGACGAGGTGGCCGGACTGCTCACCGCCCAGGTCGAACCCGCCGTTGCGCATCGCCTCGAGCACGTACCTGTCGCCCACCGCCGTCTGCACGGTGGTGATGCCGGCCTCTGCCATGGCGAGGGTGAGGCCGAGGTTGCTCATCACGGTGGTGACCAGCGTGTCGTGCGCCAGCTCGCCGCGGTCGCGCATGGCCGTCGCGAGGATGCCCATGATCTGGTCGCCGTCGACGAGCGCGCCCGTGTGGTCGACGGCCAGGCACCTGTCCGCGTCGCCGTCGAACGCCACGCCCAGGTCCGCGCCGGAGGCCACCACCGCGGCCCGCAGCGGCTCCATGTGCGTGCTGCCGCACTGCTCGTTGATGTTCCGCCCGTCCGGCGAGGCGTTGATGACGACGACGTCCGCCCCCGCCGCGCGCAGGGTGGCCGGGCCGGCCTCGCTCGCGGCGCCGTTGGCGCAGTCGACGGCGATCCGCAGGCCCCGGAGCCCGGCCGCAGCCACGGACTCGGGCAGCGTCTGCACGAGGTGGCTGATGTACAGCTCCTCGGTGATGCCCGGCTCGGCGTTGATGCGGCCCACGCCGTCGCCGACCGGCCGCTCCCAGGGCTCGCCCATCCGCTGCTCGATGGCGTCCTCGACGTCGTCGGGCAGCTTCTGCCCGCCGCGGGCGAAGAACTTGATCCCGTTGTCGGGCATCGGGTTGTGCGACGCGGAGAGCATCACGCCGAGGTCGACGCCGAGTGCGCTCGTCAGGTACGCGACGCCCGGTGTCGGCAGGACGCCCACGTCGACGACGTCGACCCCCGCGCTCGCCAGGCCCGCGACGACGGCGGCGGACAGGAACTCCCCCGACGCACGCGGGTCACGGCCGACCACCGCGCGGGGCCGGTGCCCGGCGAACGCCCCGGTCGAGCCGAGGACGTGCGCGGCGGCGACCGACACGTCCAGCGCCAGCTCGGCCGTCACGTCGCGGTTCGCCATCCCCCGGACACCATCGGTACCGAACAACCGCGCCATCAGACCTCCTCGTCGTGCCCGACTGTGCCACACCCGCGCCCGCCGCGTCCGGCCCGCTGGACAGGGGCCGGGAAGAGCAACGGCCCCGACGGCATCCGTCGGGGCCGTGGCTGCACGGTCAGCGCTTGGAGTACTGGGGCGCCTTGCGGGCCTTCTTCAGGCCGGCCTTCTTGCGCTCCACCACGCGCGGGTCGCGCGTGAGGTAGCCGGCCTTCTTCAGCGCCGGCCGGTTGTGCTCGGCGTCGATGGCGTTGAGCGCACGGGCGATCCCGAGACGCAGGGCGCCGGCCTGGCCGGTCACGCCGCCGCCGGTGATCCGCGCGATGACGTCGAAGCGACCCTCGACGTCGACGAGCTTGAGGGGGGAGTTGACGATCTGCTGGTGCACCTTGTTCGGGAAGTACTCCTCGAGGGTGCGGCCGTTGATCCGCCACTGGCCGGTGCCGGGCACGAGGCGCACGCGCGCCACCGCCTCCTTGCGCCGGCCGAGCGCCTGCCCGGGCGCCGTCAGGCTCTGGCCGCGGCCGCCGGGCGTGGGCGTCTCGGAGGTGTAGCTGGTGGGCGTCTCGCCCTCGAAGTCGGTGTCGACCGTGGTCTCGGCCACTGGGTGTCCTCGCGTCCTGTGGAGTGGGTGGTCGCGCCAGCGCCCTACTGGGCGACCTGCGTGATGTCGAAGGGCTGGGGCTTCTGCGCGGCGTGCGGGTGCTCCGGGCCGGCGTAGACCTTGAGCTTGCGCAGCTGCGCGCGGCCCAGGGTGGTCTTGGGGAGCATGCCGCGCACGGCCGTCTCGACGACGCGCTCGGGCCGCTTGGCGAGCAGCTCGCCGACCGGCGTCGCGCGCAGGCCACCCGGGTACCCGGAGTGCCGGTAGGCGAGCTTGGTCTCGCGCTTGGTGCCCGTGAGGGCCACCTTGTCGGCGTTGATCACGATGACGAAGTCGCCCGTGTCCACGTGCGGGGCGAACGTCGCCTTGTGCTTGCCGCGCAGGAGCGTGGCGGCCTGCGTGGCGAGACGGCCCAGCACGACGTCGGTGGCGTCGATCACGTGCCAGGTCCGCTCGACGTCGCCGGGCTTCGGGGTGTACGTGCGCACGGTCGTAGCCTCTGTCTCGCGTAGCTGATGGTGTCCCGGCCGCCGCACACGGCAGGCCGGGCACGTTCTGCGGATGGTCCGCTCGCCGCCCGCGACGGTCCGCGGGCGCGCCGGAGCCGCACAACGACGTGTCAGAGTACCTGCGCGGTGCGGGAGGGGTCAAAACGCAGGACGCTCCTCGCCGCACGCTCGACGCGCAGCGTGAGGTCCGCCAGGGTGGGGGCGTCGAGGCGCCAGTGCTGCCAGTGCAGGGGCACGTCGAGCCCCTCGTCGGCGAGCGTGACGAGCGAGCCCCGGGCGACGGGCCCGGCTGCCGCGGTCTCGGGCACCATCCCCCAGCCGAGGCCGGCCTCGACCAGCTCGACGAACGCCGAGGACGACGGCACGTAGTGCACGGGCGGTGCGCCGGTCCGGCCCACCGCCCGCCGCGCGAACCGCTCCTGGAGCGCGTCCTTGCGGTTGAAGGTGAGCGTGGGAGCCCGGAGAAGGCCCTCCAGCCCGTCGGCGAACCACCGGTGGTGGAAGCCGGGGGACGCGACGGCGAGGTAGCGCATCGCGCCGAGAGGGCGGACCCGGCAGCCCTGGACGGGCCGCGCGTCGGCGGTCACGGCAGCCATCACGGCGCCGTCGCGCAGGAGGTCGGCGGAGTGGTCCTGGTCCTCGCGGTGCACGTCGACGACGACGTGCTCCGGCAGCCCCGCCAACGCCGCCGGGAACCAGGTGGACAGGGAGTCCGCGTTGACCGCGACCGGCACGCGGAGCGGGCCACGCCCGGCTCCCACCTCGCGTGCCGCCTCCGCCTGGAGGGTCGCGATCTGCCCGGCGAGCCGGACGAGGCGCCGACCCGCCGCCGTCGGACGGCACGGCCGGCTGCGCAGGACGAGCACCTGCCCGGCCTGCTCCTCGAGCGCCTTGACCCGCTGGCTGACGGCGGACGGCGTGACGTGCAGGCGCCGCGCGGCGGCCTCGAAGGTGCCCTCCTCGGCGACGGCGGCGAGCGCGGCCAGCCGCGCAGGGTCGAGCTCCATGAAGCCATGCTAAGGGTTGTCAAGGAACATGAGCTGGCCTTCACCCCCGCGCGACCCTACCCTCACCGGCATGGCGGCTGCTCTCCAGGGGTTCCTCACGTGCCTCGGCCTCATCGTGGCCATCGGCGCGCAGAACGCCTTCGTGCTGCGCCAGGGCGTCCGCCGGGAGCACGTCCGGGTGGTCGTGGCCCTGTGTGCGGGTGCGGACGCCGTGCTCATCTCGGCAGGGGTGGCCGGCCTCGGCCCGCTCGTCGCCGCGCACCCGGTCGCGCTCACGGTCACCCGGTACGCCGGCGCCGCCTTCGTCGCGGCCACCGGCGTCGCGG
>JAEWQZ010000130.1 GCA_023460255.1 Actinomycetes bacterium | reverse complement strand
CGCCCCGGGCGAGGCCCCGCAGGCCTGGTTCGCGATCCGGGCCCGCTCGCACGCCCCGGCGTTCCCGCAGCAGCGCGAGAGCAGGGAGACCCGCCCGGCCGCTCCCGGCGCCGGCCCCGGCGCCGAGCGGACGGCGCTGCGCCTCCTGCACGACGTCGAGCTCACGCTCACCGCGGAGATCGGCCGCACGCGCCTGCCCGTCCGTCAGGTCCTCGACCTGGTCCCCGGCACGGTCCTCGAGCTCGACCGCGCGGCCGGCGCCCCGGCCGACGTGATGGTCAACGGCCGCCTCGTCGCCCGCGGCGAGGTCGTCGTCGTCGACGAGGACTACGGCATCCGGATCACCGAGATCGTGGCGCACGAGGCGTAGATGGACACCTCGACGGCGGTGCTGGTGCTGCGCGTGGCGCTCTCGCTCGCGTGCGTGCTCGGCCTGCTCTGGTGGCTGGGCCGTCGCGCGGGCCGGTCGCCCGCGCTGCGCCGCGCCCGCCCGACGGCGATCGGCGTCGTCGCCCGCCAGTCGCTCGGCGGCCGCACCTCCGTCGCGCTCGTCGAGGTGGCCGGCCGGACCCTGCTCCTCGGCGTGAGCGAGCACGGCGTCTCCCTCCTCACCGAGGTGAGTTCCACCAGCCCGTCCGGCGCGACGCTCCGCGAGGAGATCGACCCGGCCGACCTCGAGCGCCTGCTCGAGGACCCCCCGACCACACCCGCCCCCGCGGCACGGAAGCCCGCGGTCCCCACGCAGCGCAGCCCCCTCGAGGGATCGGTCCTGGACGCCACGACGTGGCGCCGGGCGGTGGTTGCGATGCAGGAACGGACCCTTCGTCGTTGACCGCGCTCCCCGCCCGGCCCCTCGTGGGCCGCGGTGACAGGCCCGCCCGGGCCCGTCGGCTGCTGCTCGTCGCGCTCGCCGCGCTCGTGCTCGCCGGCGTCGTCGTCGTGCTCGGCGGCGGGACGGCGTCCGCGGCGGTCGACCCGGTCGGGCCCGTCGAGCCGGTAGCGCCCGTCGACCCGACGGCGCCCGCGGGCGACCCGACCGTGACCATCGACGTCAACGGGGTCAACGGCGGCCCGAGCGGCTCGATCGTCGTCCTGCTCGGCATCACGCTGCTGTCCGTCGCGCCGTCGCTGCTGCTCATGATGACGAGCTTCACGAAGATCTTCGTCGTGCTGGCCCTGACGCGGAACGCGCTCGGCCTGACCGGCGTGCCGCCGAACCAGGTGCTCGCCGGGCTCGCCCTCTTCCTCAGCCTGTTCATCATGGGCCCGGTGCTCGGCGAGGTGAACGAGGTGGGCGTCCAGCCCTACCTCGACGGGACGCTCACGTTCTCCCAGGCCGTCGACGTCGGCTCCGGGCCGCTGCGGGAGTTCATGCTCGGCCAGACGCGCGAGGACGACCTCGCGCTCGTCACGCGCGCGGCCGACCTGCCGAACCCGGGCAGCCCGGACGACGTCGCGATGTCGACGCTCATCCCCGCCTTCCTCCTGTCGGAGCTGCGCAGCGCGTTCATCATCGGCTTCGTCGTCTTCGTGCCGTTCCTCGTCATCGACATCGTCGTCTCCTCGTCGCTGATGTCGATGGGCATGATGATGCTCCCGCCGGTGATGGTGTCCCTGCCCTTCAAGCTCCTCCTGTTCGTCCTGGTGGACGGCTGGGGCCTGATCGTCACGTCGCTGGTGGGGAGCTACGGCTGATGGACACCAACGCCGTCCTCGACATCGGCCTCGACGCGCTGATCATGGCCGCCAAGCTCGCCGCGCCCCTGCTCGTGACCGCCCTGGTGGTCGGCTTCGGGATCTCCCTGATCCAGTCGATCACGCAGATCCAGGAGATCACGCTCAGCTTCGTCCCGAAGGCCGCGGCCGTCGCCGTCGCGCTGCTCGTGGCCGGGCACTGGATGATCTCCGAGCTCGTCGCCTTCACCACCGGGCTGTTCGAGCGCATCCCCCAGCTGCTCGGCGGGTGAGCGATGATCACCCTTCCCCTGGCCGGCCTCGAGGTGGTGATGCTCGCCGCCGTGCGGATCGCCGCGTTCCTCGTCATCGCCCCGCCGTTCGCGCACCGCGGCATCCCCGGGACCGTCAAGGCGATGCTCGCGACGGCGCTCGGGCTGCTCGTCATGCCGCGCGCGATCGCCGCGGCCGGGCCGGACGTCGGGACGTCGATCGCGTCGGGCACCGCGCGGTTCCTGGGTGACCTGCTGGTGCAGGTCGTCATCGGCGCCGCGCTCGGCTTCCTCGTCGCGCTGGTCTTCGCCGCCGTCACGTCCGCCGGCAACCTCATCGACCTGTTCGGCGGCTTCCAGCTCGCGCAGGCCTTCGACCCGATGAGCCTGAGCAACGGCGCGCAGTTCGCGCGGCTGTACCAGATGACCGCCATCGTCCTGCTGTTCGCCTCGGGCGGGCACCTCCTGGTCATCGCCGGGGTGGCGCGCACCTTCGACGCGCTTCCGCTCGGGGTGCCCCTGGACCTCGCCGCGATGGGGCAGGCCGCCGCGACCGGGCTCACCGACATGTTCGTCGCCGCGCTCCAGATCGCCGGCCCGCTCGTCGCCGTCCTGTTCCTCGCCGACGTCGGCCTGGGCCTGCTCACCCGTGTCGCGCCCGCCCTCAACGCGTTCGCCCTCGGCTTCCCGCTGAAGATCCTGCTGACGATCGTGCTCGGCGTGTCCGCGTACCTCGCGCTGCCGGAGATCGTGGGCTCGCTCACCGACGACGCCGTGCGGACGGTGCTGGAGGTGGCGCGGTGAGCGACAGCGGCGGTCAGGACCGCTCCGAGAAGGCCACCCCGCGGCGGATGCGGGAGGCCCGGCGCAAGGGCAAGCTCCAGCGCTCGCAGGACCTGTCGGCCTGGCTCGGCATCGGCGCGGGCGCGCTGGTGCTGCCCGCGGTGCTCGCCGCCGGGGCGCGCGCGGGACGCGACCAGCTGCGCGTCGTGCAGCGGACCATCGAGGCGCCCGACGCCGGTGCCGTCACCACGGCGCTCGGCGACGGGCTCGGATCCGTGCTCACGACGCTGGCGCCCCTGCTCGCCGTCGTCGTGCTCGCCGCAGTGGCCGCGACCGCCGTCCAGGGCGGCATCCACCCGACGGTGCACAAGCTCAAGCCGACGTTCAAGCAGTTCAACCTGCCGGCGGGCGTCAAGCGGATCTTCGGCGCGCAGGCCGCGTGGCAGGGCGTCAAGGCCGCGCTCAAGGCGGGTGCGATCGGCGCGGTGCTCTGGACGGTGGTGCAGGGCATGGTGCCGCTGCTCCTCGGCTCGGGCATGCACTCGCTGAGCCAGGTGCTCGACGTGGTCGCCGGGGGCGCGTCGAACCTCCTGCGCACTGCCGTGATCGCGGGCCTGGCGCTGGCCGCCGCCGACGTGCTGGTCATCATGCGCCGCAACCGCAAGCAGACCCGGATGACCAAGCGCGAGGTGTTCGAGGAGCACAAGCAGACCGAGGGCGACCCGCTGGTCAAGAGCCAGATCCGGTCCCGTCAGCTCGCGATGAGCCGGAACCGGATGATCGCCGACGTCGCGGGCGCCGACGTCGTCCTGGTCAACCCCACCCACGTCGCCGTCGCCCTGACGTACACCCCCGGCAGCGGGGCGCCGCGCGTCGTCGCGAAGGGCGCCGGGCACGTCGCCGCGCGGATCCGCGCCAAGGCGACCGAGAAGCACGTCCCGATGGTCGAGGACGTCCCCCTGGCCCGCGCCCTGCACGCCGCGTGCGAGCTGGGGCAGGAGGTGCCGCCGCACCTGTACGTCGCGGTCGCCCGCGTCCTCGCGTTCGTCATGGCCCTGCGGCGCCGCGGCGCCGCGACCGGCATGCACCGCGCGCCGGGTGGCCCGAGCCCGATCCCGGTGGCCGCATGAGCGTCCCCCGCCCCGATCCCACGAGGTCTGCGTCGCTGGGAGCGACCAGAACCTCGTGGGATCGCACGCACGAAGGAGAAGGTAGATGAAGGGTCGAACGCTCACCCTCGCGGTGCCCGTCGGCGTGGTCGGCGTCGTGCTGCTGCTCGTCGTGCCCCTGCCCGCGCAGGTGCTCGACGTGCTCATCGTGACCAACATCGCCCTCTCGCTGGTCGTGCTGCTGACCAGCATGTACGTCAAGCGGCCGCTGGACTTCTCGGTGTTCCCGTCGCTGCTGCTCGTGCTCACGCTGTTCCGGCTGGGCCTCAACGTGGCCTCCACCCGGCTCGTCCTGCGCGACGGCTACGCCGGCGAGGTCATCGACGCGTTCGGGCACTTCGTCGTCGGCGGCTCCCTCGTCATCGGCCTGGTCATCTTCCTCATCCTCGTGGTCATCCAGTTCGCGGTGATCACCAACGGTGCGGGCCGCG
>JAEWQZ010000129.1 GCA_023460255.1 Actinomycetes bacterium | reverse complement strand
CGCGCCGCCAGCTCCGCCTCGACGAGGGCGCCCAGGGCGCGTGCCGCCCGCGAGTCCGTCCCGTCCGCAGCCCACCGCGCCGGGTCCAGGCCGAGCACGTCGAGCATCGCCCGCACCACCAGCAGCGCGGCGCCGACCTCGTCGGGGGTGCCGTCGGCGAGGGCGACGTTGCCGATGCGCACGTGCTCGTGCACGACGGCGAGCGCCGCCGGGACGTTCAGGTCGTCGTCGAGCGCGGCGGCGAACTCCGCCGGGAGCTCCGCCGCCACCACCTGGGCGTCGTCCGGGGCGCCGGCCCGCTCGCTCGCGCGCTCGACGAAGCCGGCCAGGCGCGCCCAGGTGGCCTCCGCCTCCGGCAGCGTCTGCGCGTTCCACTCCAGCGTCGAGCGGTAGTGCACGGCCGTCAGCGCGTAGCGGAGCACCGGCGGAGTGGTCTGCGCGAGCGCGTCGGTGACCAGCAGGAAGTTGCCCAGCGACTTGCTCATCTTCGCGCCGTCGACGTTGAGGAGCCCCGCGTGCAGCCACAGGCCGGCGAACTCGTCGCCCGCCGCGCGGGACTGCGCCAGCTCGTTCTCGTGGTGCGGGAACCGCAGGTCGCGGCCGCCGCCGTGGATGTCGAAGGCCGCCCCGAGGTAGCGGCGCGCCATCGCCGAGCACTCCAGGTGCCAGCCGGGCCGGCCGCGGCCGTACGGCGTCGGCCACGAGGCGTCGGCGGGCTCGCCCGGCTTGGCGGCCTTCCACAGCGCGAAGTCGCGCGGGTCCCGCTTGCCGGACGCCTGGTCCTCCGCCACGTCGCCGCTGGCCGGGAGCTCCTCCGGCCGCTGGTTCGTCAGCGCCCCGTAGCCGGGCCACGACCGCACGTCGAACCAGACGTCGCCGCCGTCGTCGGCGTACGCGTGACCGGCGCCGACGAGCCGGTCCATCAGCTCGACCATGTCGGTGACGTGCCCGGTGGCGCGCGGCTCGTACGTCGGCGGCAGGACGCCGAGCGCGTCGTAGGCGGCGGTGAACTCCCGCTCGTACCTGTGCGCCCAGGCCCACCAGGGCTCCCCGGCCTCCGCCGCCCGCTCGAGGATCTTGTCGTCGATGTCGGTGACGTTGCGCACGAACGACACGTCGTAGCCGCTGCGCCGCAGCCACCTGACCAGCACGTCGAAGCCCACAGCCGTCTTCGCGTGGCCGATGTGCGGGGGCCCCTGGACGGTGGCGCCGCAGACGTACAACCCCACGTGGCCGGGGCGCAGCGGCACGAGCTCGCGCGTGGTCCGGGTGGCGGAGTCGTACAGGTGCAGCGTCACCGCGCCAGGGTACCGGCGGCACCGGTCGGCACGGCCCGCCGCGCCACCACCGGGGGGTCCGCTGGACCTTGCCGGGGCCGGACGCAATGATCGGGGCATGGCGCACGCAGTGGTGGCGACCTCGTACGGCGGGCCCGAGGTCCTCGACGTGATCGAGCTCGACCCGGGACGACCTGGCCCCGGTGAGGTGCTGCTGGACGTGCGCGCCTGCGGCGTGAACGCCTCGGACTGGAAGCGCTACTCGGGCGCCTGGGGCACGGACCCCGGCGCGCTGCCCATCAGGCTCGGCCAGGAGGCGTCCGGCGTCGTCCTCGCCGTCGGGCCCGACGTGACGACGGTCGACGTCGGCGACGAGGTGATCGCCTACCGGGTGGGCGGCGCGTACGCCGACCGCCTCGTCGTGCCGGAGGACGCGCTCACCCCGAAGCCCGCCGAGATGACCTGGGACAAGGCCGCCGGGCTCATGGTGACCGGCGCGACGGCCACACACGCCCTGGTGGCCACGAAGGTCGGCGCCGGCGACACGGTCCTGGTGCACGGGGCCAGCGGTGGCGTCGGCTCGATGATCGTCCAGCTCGCCCGTGCCAAGGGCGCGCGCGTCATCGGCACGGCCGACCCGAGCAACCACGAGTACCTCGTGGACCTCGGCGCCGTGCCCGTGGGGTACGGCCCCGGCCTCGTGGACCGGATCCGGGCCGCGTCGCACGGCGAGCTGACCGCCGCCATCGACGTCTCGGGCACGCGCGAGGCGCTCGACGCGTCGGTGTCGCTCATCCGGGACCGTCGCAGGGTCGCGACGATCGCGGGCTTCAGCTACGGCGCCGCCCTCGGCATCCGGCTGCTCGGCAACGGGCCCGGCGCGGACCCCGGCGTGGACATCCGCAACGCGGCCCGGGCACAGCTCGTCCGGTACGTGGAGCAGGGGCGCCTGCAGGTGCGCGTCGGCGCCACCTACCCGCTGCACGAGGCCGCGCGGGCCCACCGGGCAGGCATCGAGATGCGCGTGCAGGGCAAGATCATCCTCATCCCCGGTGAGGTGCCGGCACGAGCAACGCAGTCGCGATCGCGGCGACTCCTTCGCCGCGGCCGGTGAACCCGAGCCCGTCGGTGGTCGTCGCGGCGACCGAGACGGGCGCGCCGCACGCTGCGGAGAGCGCGGCCTCGGCCTCCGCGCGTCGCGGCCCGACGCGCGGACGGTTGCCGATGACCTGCACCGCCACGTTCGCGACGTCGTAGCCCGCCGCACGCACCCGGGCTACGA
>JAEWQZ010000128.1 GCA_023460255.1 Actinomycetes bacterium | reverse complement strand
CCGGGGTGGGGGTTCCGGCGAGATCGGCGTCCACGGGGCGGCCGGCGCCGCCGCGACGGGGTACCGGGTGTACCGCGCGAGCGCCGAGGGCGGGCCGTTCACCCCGGCCGCCGAGATCGACGTCGCGACGGGCGAGGACACGGCCCTGGTTCCCGGCGTGATGGTCTGGGCACTGCCCCCCGACGAGGGCCTCCAGTGGTACGAGTACGTCGAGACCAGCACCGGCACCGCCTGGTTCCGCGTCACGGCGCTCGGACCGGGTGGGGAAGGTCCGGCGTCGGCCGCCGTGTCGGCCGACCCGCTGTAGCCGGCCCCGGCGGGCCCCGGGCGGCCCTCCGCGAGCCCCCCGGGTGGCCCTGAGGGGCCCCTGGCCGTCCCCCGGCGAGGACCAGGGTCGCACCAGGGGGCACCCCGATGCCGCCCTGCGACGGCCACGACCATGATCGGACCGGACCGCGCACGCCGACCACCGTCGGCGCCGCAGCGTCCACCAGTGCACAGTCGCCCACGAGAGTCGAGGACCCGATGAACCCCCGCCGCACCCTCACCGTCGCCGTCGTGGCCATGCTCGGGACGGCAGTCCTGACCGCGTGCGAGGGCGTCCACATCGGGCAGGACGCCGCAGGCCCGCGCGACACTGTGGTCCGGGAGATCCCGGCGGTGAGCACGGTGGAGATCGACACCCCGGGGTTGATGCGGGTCAGCGTCGGCGACGAGCCGTCCCTGACCATCACCGCCGGCGAGCGCGTCCTCGACGAGCTCACCGCCGTCGTGCACGGCGACCGGCTCGAGATCGACCTGCCCGGCGCGTGGATCAACGTGGGACGGATCGACTACGAGCTCGTCGTGCCCGCCCTGGCGAGCGTGGTCATCGAGGGGTCGGCCACCGTCACCGGGGAGCTGGCGCCCGCGGGCGCACCCGTCGAGGTGCGGGTGCAGGGCTCCGGCGGCGTGGACCTCGACGGAGCCGCCGGCCCCTCGGTGCGCGTCGTCATCGACGGGTCCGGCGACGTGACCCTCGACGACGTCGACACCCCGACGGCGGAGGTCGCCATCGACGGGTCCGGCGACGTGGTCCTGCACGGCACGGCGGACACGCTGGCCGTGTCGATCCCCGGGTCCGGGGACATCGACACCAGCGACCTCGTGGCGCAGGACGTCACGGCGTCGGTCCAGGGGTCCGGGACCATCCGGGTGCGCGCGGAGCGCACGCTCGACGCGCGGATCGACGGGTCCGGGGACATCACCTACCTCGGCGACCCGGCGGTCACGAGCGACGTCGACGGCTCCGGGGACATCGGCCGGGCCTGATCGGGCTGGAGCGCTCCAGGGACAAGGGGTTCCTCCCCGGGGCGAACCGGGCGTACTGTGCGGCCGAGCCGTCTGCCGCGCTGGCCCCCGCGCGCGGACAGGCAGCCGTCTCCGGTCGCCTGCCTCGTAAGGGAGAGCCACATGTCCCGTACCCGTCGTCTCGTCGCCACCGCGGCCACAGCCGCACTGGCGGTGCCGCTCAGCCTGGGGGCGGCCGCACAGGCCGCACCCCCGGACGACGGCGTGGCCGTGCCGGGGGCACCCGCCACGGCGCTCGCCGGCGGCGACCGCGCCCCGCAGTCCCGCATCAGCCCCGCCCTGCGTGAGAGCGACGGGATCGTGACGGCCTTCATCGAGCTCGAGGCCCCGACCGGCCTCGAGACGGCCGAGGCGGGTGGCGACGCGGCGGACGTGGAGGCCGCCGTCGAGGTCGTCGAGGAGCTCGCCGCGGAGGTCGTCCCGGCCGACGCGGGCCAGCTTGCCGACGCCGAGACGCCGGCCAAGGTCGCCGTGACGTCGAACGTCGTCTCCGGCGTCGTCGTCACGGGCGACGCGCAGGAGATCGCGGCGCTCGCCGCGGACCCGGCCGTCACCGCCATCCACCTCGTGGTGCCGAAGACCGCCGACAACAAGGGCACCGACGTGTTCACGCGGGCCATGCAGTCGTGGACCGCCGCGGGCGCCACCGGTGAGGGGGTGACGATCGGCGTCATCGACACGGGCGTGGACTACACGCACGCCACGTTCGGCGGGCCGGGTACCACCGAGGCGTACGAGGAGGCGTACGGCACCGACGGCACCGGGTCGATCCCGGACGGCCTGTACGACCCGACGAAGATCCTCGGCGGCTACGACTTCGCCGGGCCCACCTACGACGCGGGCGGCAGCACCGCGGCCGAGCTCGTCCCGCAGCCCGACGAGAACCCGATCGACGCGCCGCACACGGCCGGTGGCGGCCACGGCAGCCACGTCGCAGGAACCGCCGGCGGCTTCGGCGTGACGGCCGACGGCGAGACGTTCCGCGGCGACTACTCCACGCTCACCGACATCAGCGACTGGCGCGTCGGCCCCGGCAGCGCGCCGGAGGCGGGCATCTACGCGCTGAAGGTGTTCGGCGACGTCGGCGGCAGCACCGGCATCGTGGTGCAGGCCCTCGACTGGGCCGCCGACCCGAACGGCGACGGTGACTTCTCCGACCACCTCGACATCATCAACATGTCCCTCGGCTCGGACTTCAGCCCGGCCGACGACCCGGAGAGTCTCTTCGTCGACCAGCTCACCGACCTCGGCGTGCTCACCGTGACCTCGGCCGGCAACGGCGCCGACGTGACGGACGTCGGCGGCTCGCCCGGCAACGCCGCGAGCGCCCTGACCGTCGCGAACTCCGTGGGCAGCACCCAGACCTACGACGCCGTCGAGGTCGTCGAGGCGCCTGACGCCGCCCTGGTCGGCATGCACGCCGCGCAGAACAGCGTGAGCTACGCGGGCGGCGAGGACGTCACGGCCCCCGTGTCCTACGTGGGCGCGGACGTGGACGGCTGCACCGTCTCCGGCGAGAACACCCTCGCCCCGTACGCCGACGAGATCGCCGGGACGATCGTCTGGCTCTGGTGGAACGACGACGACGCCACCCGCCGCTGCGGCAGCGCCGTGCGGTGGGACAACGCCGAGGCCGTGGGCGCGGTCGGCGTGCTCATCGGCACCGAGCTCCCGGTCTTCCCCGCCGGCATCGCCGGCAACGCGGGCATCCCGGGCGCACAGCTGACGGCGGCCGAGACCGACCTGCTGCTGCCGGCCATCGCGGCCGCCACCCCCGAGGCCCCGGTCGTCGTGCGCGTCGGGCCGTCGCTGGCCAACGCGGCGTTCGTCACCGACCCGGCGCTGGGCGACACGCTCAACAGCGGGTCCTCGCGCGGTGTGCACGGCTCGCTCGGCATCGTCAAGCCCGACGTCGCGGCCCCGGGCACGCTCATCAGCTCCGCGGCCTCGAGCTCCGGGAACGACCGCGTGACGTACTCCGGCACCTCGATGTCCTCCCCGCACGTGGCGGGCATCGCGGCGCTCGTCGCGCAGGCGCACCCGGACTGGACGCCGCAGCAGATCAAGGCCGCGGTGATGAACACGGCGACGCACGACGTCTACAGCGGCCTCGGCCAGACCGGCGCCGTGTACGGCCCGGAGCGGGTCGGCGCCGGTCGGGTCGACGCCTTCGACGCCGTCGGCGCGAAGGTGCTGGCCTACGACTCGGCCAACCCGGAGCTCGTCTCGGTGACCTTCGGGCTCGTCGACGTCGCCGACACCAAGGTGACGCTGAAGCGGACGGTGACGATCGTCAACACCGACCGCCGTGCGCAGACCTACCGGACCTCGTTCGACCAGGCGACGACGGCGGGCGGGGCGGCGATCACCGTCAGCCCGAAGCGCGTCACCGTGCCGGGTGGGAGGTCCGCGACGGTGACGGTCACCCTGACCGTCGACCCCGCCACCCTCGCCCGGGACATCGACCCGACCCAGGTCACCGACTACCTCGGCGGCGTGCCGCGCGAGTACGTCACGAGCGTCTCGGGCCGGCTCGTCCTGACCCCGAACCACGGCCCCGAGCTCCGGGTGCCCGTGCAGGCCGCGCCGCGGCCGGTCAGCGCCCTGACGTCGCCGGCACTGGCGTTCACGCCGGAGCAGACGGAGGCGCAGCTCGTGGTCGAGGGCCGGGGCGTCGCGGCGGGTGGCTGGTACTCGCTGATGGCTCCGTTCGGGCTCGCGGCCAGCAGCCCCGAGCTGGAGATCGGTGACTCGGCGACGCCGCCGACGGCGTTCCGCGCCGCCGACGTGCAGCACGTCGGGTTCACCTCCACCGCCCCGGAGATCGCGGCGGCGGGCGGCGACCCGGCCGCCGGGCTCATGGCGCTGGGCATCTCGACGTACGGCGAGTGGGCCACGCTCGGCGCCGTCGTGGTCCCGATCATCGACACGGACGTCGACGGCGACGGCATCTGGGACTTCGAGACCTACGTCTGGAAGTACGCCGCCGACATGGACCTGACCACGGTCGAGACCTACGCGCTGACGTACACCCCCGGCGCGGGGTACGCGACGGGCCCGCTCGTCGACATCTGGACGGCGAACGGCATCGACGCGCCGCTGGACACCTCGGTGTTCGACAGCAACGTGCTCGTCGTGCCGATGAGCCTCGCCGCCCTCGAGGTCGCCCCGGGCGACACGCCGACGTTCGGCGTGGCGACGTACTCGCTGTACGACAACGGCCTCGTCGACGAGGTCGAGCTGTTCAGCGTGGACGCCTACGACCCGCCCGTGTGGTTCGACTCCGACCCCGCCACCGCCGAGAACTCGCTGTGGTACCTCGGCCAGCCGGGGACGGACGTCACGGTGCACCGTCGCGCGGACGTCGTCGACACCGACCTGCTCGTGCTGCACACGCACAACGACAACCAGGCGACCCCGCGGGCGCAGGTCGTCGACGTCGTGGTGGCCGAGCCCAAGGCCGGGTCGACGACCGACGCCCTGGCGCCGCGGACGATGCCGCGCACCCTGCCGCTGCCCGTCTCGGCGCTCGTGCGCACGGACGGTCCGACCCCGACCGGCACCGTCGAGGTGCGCGAGGGCGACACGCTCCTCGCGTCGGCCCGCGTGGTCGCCGCCGGCCGGACCGGGGCCGCGGTGG
>JAEWQZ010000127.1 GCA_023460255.1 Actinomycetes bacterium | reverse complement strand
GCGCGGGACCGTGCGGGCCGTCGTCGTCGGCTCCTCGACGGGCGGGCCCGAGGCCCTGTCCCAGGTGATCAGGGGGCTCGGCGACGCGCTGCCCGTGCCGGTCGTCGTCGTGCAGCACATGCCGCCGGTCTTCACCGGGCAGCTCGCGGCCCGCCTGGACCGGCTCGGCCCGAGCACCGTGCTGGAGGTCGCAGGCGGGGAGGTCCTCGCGCCGGGCACCGTCTACGTGGCCCCGGGCGACCACCACCTCGAGCTCGTGCGCAGCGGGAACGTCGTGCGCACGCGGCTGCACCAGGGCCCGCCGGTGAACTACTGCCGGCCGTCGGTCGACGTGCTGTTCGCCTCGGCCGCGCAGGCGTACGGGAGGGACGTGCTCGCCGTCGTGCTCACGGGCATGGGGGCGGACGGTCGCGACGGCAGCGCGGCGGTGATCGCCGCGGGTGGTCGCGTGCTCGCGCAGGACGAGGCGACGAGCGTCGTGTGGGGGATGCCGGGGGCCGTCGTCACCGGCCCGGGCGCGCACGCCGTCCTGCCTCTGCCGGAGGTCGCGGGCGCCGTCGTCCGGGCCGTCGCCCGGGCGGGGGGTGCCGCATGAGCATCACCGCGGAGAGCTTCGCGTTCGTCGCCGACCTGGTGCGCCGGCGCTCCGGGATCGTGCTGGACGTCGGCAAGGAGTACCTCGTCGAGGGGCGGCTGCTGCCGCTCGCGCGGGCCGCGCAGCTGGCCGACGTCGACGCGTACCTACGGGCGGTGCGGGCGATGCCGCGCCCCGAGCACCTGGAGTCGGTGGTCGACGCGCTGACCACCAACGAGACGTCGTGGTTCCGCGACGCGCAGCCGTTCCAGGCGCTGGTCGAGCACGTCGTGCCGGAGCTCATGGCGCGGCGGACGGTGGACCCGACCCTGCGTGTCTGGTCGGCCGCCTGCTCGACGGGGCAGGAGCCGTACTCGATCGCGATGGCGCTGGCGGACGTCGTGCCCGCGGGCCGGCTGCGCGTCCTCGCCACCGACCTGTCCGCCGACGTGCTCGAGCGGGCCCGGCGCGCCCGGTACAACCAGCTCGAGGTCAACCGGGGCCTGCCGGCGGCGATGCTCGTGCGGCACTTCACCCGCGTCGGCGCGGAGTGGGAGGTCGCGCCGACGCTGCGCGCCCAGGTGACGTTCCAGCGCCACAACCTGCTGGAGGCGGTGCCCGCGGGCGGACCCTTCGACGTGGTCTTCCTGCGCAACGTCCTCATCTACTTCGACCTCGCGACGAAGCAGGACGTGCTGCGTCGCGTGCAGCGCGCGCTGCGCCCGGGCGGCTACCTCCTGCTCGGCGCGGCGGAGACCACGATGGGTATCGACGAGTCCTGGGAGCGGGTCCCGGTCGGCCGCGGCGCCGTCTACCGACCCGACGCACGGAGGGCAGCATGAGAGCACTGGTCATCGACGACTCACGGACCATGCGGCGGATCGTCACGGGGATCCTGGCCCCGCTCGGGTTCGAGGTGGTGGAGGCGGCTCACGGCCAGGAGGCCCTGGACGCCCTGGAGTCCGGGCTGCGGGTGGACCTCGCGTGCGTGGACTGGAACATGCCCGTCCTCGACGGGCTCGGCTTCGTCACCGCCGTCCGGCGCGAGAGGCGCTGGCGGGACGTGACGCTCATGATGGTCACGACCGAGAGCGAGCAGTCCCAGATCGTCCGGGCGCTGGCGGCCGGGGCGCACGAGTACGTCATCAAGCCCTTCACCCCGGATGCCATCCGGGACAAGCTCCAGCTGCTCGGGCTGGTCGACCTGCAGGAGTCCGCATGAGCTACCCCGTGGACATCGCCGTGTTCGAGGACACCGACCCGGTGTACGAGATCGCGCTCGAGGTGTTCGCCGCGATGATCGACGGCGAGCCGGGCCACGTCCGGCCCGGTCCCGTCCCGACGCCCGCCCCGGCCGAGCCGCTGCACGCCTGGGTGGACGTGCACGGCCCGATGAGCGGCCGGGTGCTGCTGACGACGGAGCGCACCACGGCCGTCGAGGTCGCCCGCGCGCTGCTGGCCATGACGCCGGACGAGCCGGTGGGCGACGCCGACATCGCCGACGCGCTCGGCGAGGTGGCGAACGTCGTCGGGGGCAACGTCAAGGCGCTCGTGCCGGACCACGGCGTGCTGACACTGCCGCAGGTCGGCGCGACGGAGCCGCCGACGCTGCCGACCGACCTCATCCACTCACTCCCGCTCGACTGGCGGGGGCGCTCGCTCGTCATCAGCCTGTGGCGGCTGCCGTGACCACGACTGCTGTGACCCCGACTGCTGTGACCACGACTGCTGTGACCACGACTGCTGTGACCACGACTGCTGTGACCCCGAGGAGGTGGCACCGATGAAGGTGCTCGTCGCCGACGACAGCCGCGTCATGCGGCAGATCGTCATCCGCACGCTGCGCCAGGCGGGCTACGACTGGTGGGAGATCAGCGAGGCCGGCGACGGCCGCGCCGCGTTCGACGCCGTCGTCGCCGACCCGCCCGCGCTCGTCCTGTCCGACTGGAACATGCCCGAGATGACGGGGATGGAGCTGCTGGAGAGCCTGCGCGCGAACGGGGTGGACGTGCCGTTCGCCTTCGTCACGTCGGAGGGCTCGCCGGAGATGCGGGCGCAGGCCGAGGCCGCGGGCGCCCTGTTCCTCATCGCGAAGCCGTTCACCGCGGACATCTTCCGCGACACGATCGACCCGTACCTGGAGTGAGTGCCATGTCCCGCACGCCGCTGCCCGCCGCGCTCGACCTGCGCGAGCTGCTCGAGAGCCTGCTCGGGCGTCAGGTCGACGGCGAGGTCGTCACCAGGCCCGTCGACCCGCACAAGCACCCGGGCGCGATGGTCGGCGCGTACGTGGACGACCAGCTCCAGGTCCGCGCGGTGCTGCTCGCCGACCTCGCGCTCACCGCGCACGCCGGCGCGGCGATCGCGCTCATGGGTCCGCGGGTCGCCGAGGACGTCATCTCCAGCGAGCTGCTCACGCCCGTGCTGTACGACAACGCGGCGGAGATCCTCAACGTCGCCGCGTCCCTGTTCAACGCGGCGGGCGCGCCGCACGTGCGCCTGTACGAGGCGTACGCCCCGCGCGAGGTGCTGCCGCCCGACGTCGACAAGTGGGTGCTCGCCAACGTCGCCCGGCTCGACATGGAGCTGACGATCGCCGGCTACGGCAGCGGGCGCTGCTCGGTGCTCGTGGTCTGAAGGGATGTTCGGGCGGCCGGTGGCACCGGCACCCTCGACGACGAGCGCCTCAACGGCTTCCTCCTGCGCCAGACGACCTACGACGGTGCGGACGTGGTCGCCACGACCACGAGCCGGCCGTGGGTCTCGGCGCCGACGGCGACCGGGGAGGACGGGACGCGCGCCACGTTCCTCGGCACGGGCGTCGTCGAGCAGGCCACGACACTGGCTGCGGGCGGCGTGCGCACGACGCGCACGGTGACCACGTACGACCCCACCTACGGCACCCCGGTGCGCGTCGACGACCTCGGCGACACCGCGACCAGCGCCGACGACAGGTGCACCCGGCTCGAGTACGCCCGGAACATCGACGCGAACCTCACGCAGACCGTGGCGCGCAGCGAGACCGTGGCGGTGTCGTGCTCGGCGACGCCGTCGCGGCCCGGTGACGTGATCTCCGACACCCGCACGCTCTACGACGGCGGGGGCTTCCTCGCCGCGCCGGTCGACGGCCTGCCGACGACGGTGCAGCGGCTGGCGTCCTACGCCGGCCCGACCCCGGTGTACGTGGACGAGGCGACCAGCACCTACGACGCCCACGGCCGTGCCCTGACCGTGACCGACGCCCTCGGGCGCACCACCTCCACGGCCTACACCCCGGCGACCGGCGGGCCGGTGATGGGGACGTCGACCACGTCGCCCGACCCGGACGGCGCGGGGCCGCTGACGGCCCACGTCACCACCACGACGGTGAACCCCGCGTGGGGTGCGCCGACGCGGGTGGTGGATGCGAACGGGAAGGTCACCACGGCGACCTACGACGCCCTGGGCCGGTTGACGGGCGTGTGGCTGCCGGGACGCGTCCAGGGCACGGACTCGGCGAACATGACCTACGCCTACGACATCCGCAAGACCGGGGTCAACGCGGTGACGACGAGCACGCTGACGGCGTCGGAGACGTACCTGTCGAGCGTGGCCCTGTACGACGGGCTGCTGCGGGAGCGGCAGACGCAGTCCCCGTCGATGACGCGCGGCGCCCCGGGCCGGCTGGTCACGGACAAGATCTACGACTCGCGGGGCCTGGTCGTGACGGCGAACGCGGCGTGGGCGACCACTGGCGCGCCGGCGACGGCGCTGGTCGTGCCGACGGCGGCGGTGCCGGCGCGGACGCGGTACGTGTACGACGGGGCGGGCCGGGTGACGGCGGAGATCTTCGACGTCAACAACGCCGAGCGGTGGCGGACGACGACGACCTATGGCGGTGACCGGGTGAGTGTGGACCCGCCGGCGGGTGCGGTGCCGACCACGACGATCTCCGATGCGCGGGGGCAGACCGTCACGCTGCTGCAGTACCTGGGGGCGGGCCCGTCGGGTGCGTCGCAGGCCACCGGCTACGC
>JAEWQZ010000126.1 GCA_023460255.1 Actinomycetes bacterium | reverse complement strand
GCCCAGCCCTGCCCGTGCCGCGCCGCGACCCGCATCGCGCGCGGGCCGTTCGCCGCGACGACGAAGGGCACCCGCGGCTGCTGGACGCACCCCGGGACCATCCGGGCCCCGTGCGCCGCGTAGTGCTCCCCCGTCCGCTCCGTGACCGGGTGGGTGAGCAGCTCGTCCAGCAGGTCCACGAACTCGGCGAACCGCGCCACGCGCTCCCGGGGCGTCGGCGGCGGGCCCAGCACCTCCGCGTCGTACCCCTGGCCGCCCGCGCCGAGACCGAGCAGCACGCGCCCGCCGCTGACGTCGTCCAGACCCATGACGTCCTTCGCGAACGGCACCGGGTGCCGGAAGTTCGGGCTGGCCACCCAGGTGCCCAGCCGGATGTGCCCGGTCACGGCCGCCGCGGCGGCGAGCAGGGGGACGGTCGCGAACCAGGGCCCGTCGGCGAGCGAGCGCCAGGCCAGGTGGTCGTAGGTCCACGCGTGCGCGAAGCCGTACTCCTCCGCCCGCCGCCACCGGGCCTGGTCGGTCGCCCAGCGCTCCTCCGGGAGCAGCACGATCCCGACGCGCATCGCGTCCTCCTCCGTCAGTCCCAGCCGAGCTCGTGCAGGCGCTCGTCGTCGATGCCGAAGTGGTGGGCGATCTCGTGCACGACCGTCACCGCGACCTCCTCGACCACCTCCTCCGGGGTGTCGCAGATCGCCAGCGTCGGCTCCCGGAAGATCGTGATGCGGTCGGGCAGCGAGCCGGCCGCCCACCAGTGGTCGCGCTCGGTGAGCGCGACGCCGTCGTACAGGCCGAGGAGGTCGTCCGGCTCGCCCGCGGGCGGGCGGTCCTCGACGAGCACGACGACGTTGTCCATCTGCTCGGCGAGCTCGGCGGGGATGAGGTCGAGGGCGTCGCGGACGGCGTCCTCGAACTCCGCCCGGGACATCTCGACCATGCCGCCATTGTGGCCGACGAGGGGGCGGGGTAGCGGCCGGCGCGGGGGCGGGGTGGCGGCCGGGCGGGTCCGCCGACGGCCCGGGCGAGATCGCTTTGGAGATCCTCGGTGCAGCCCGTATGCTTTCGGAGGTCTTCGGCGCGTCGACGTCTCGGGCGCCCGGTCGGGCCCCCATCGTCTAGCGGCCCAGGACCCCGCCCTTTCACGGCGGTAGCACGGGTTCGAATCCCGTTGGGGGTACGTGCTCGACAACTGAACACAGGCACCACAGAACAACGCAGCACCACAAGGCCCCGTAGCGCAGTCTGGTTAGCGCGCCGCCCTGTCACGGCGGAGGTCGCGGGTTCAAGTCCCGTCGGGGTCGCTCGTCGGCCTCCCGGCTCGTGCCGGGGGCGGCCGAACGGCCACTTAGCTCAGTTGGTAGAGCGTTCGACTGAAAATCGAAAGGTCGGCAGTTCGACCCTGCCAGTGGCCACCACCGTCTGCGCCCCGCCCCTTCCCGGGCGGGGCGTTCGTCGTCTCCGGAGAGTCCGCCGGGTTCGCGCGGGGTGCGGCGGATGGTGCGGGCGTCGGCCCGACGGTCGCGGGGACAGCGCCAGCCGCACAAACCCGGGTGTCTCGACGCCCCGCGCCGGGCCGGATTGCCGATCGACCTGCGCGGGGGTTGGCTTGGGCAGAGAATGGCAGCGTTCCGGTGTCTGGCCGGGCCGGGCCGGCACCCCCGTGAGCGGGGCCGACGAAGGGCGTGATCACGTGACCAGCAGCACCTCGCGGACCGACGGCAAGCAGAGCATCGGCGAGCTCGTCTCGAGCCTCTCGGAGAAGTTCTCGAGCCTCATCCGCGACGAGATCCGGCTCGCCAAGGCGGAGATGGCCGAGAAGGCCAAGAACGCCGGGATCGGCATCGGCATGTTCGTGGGTGCTGCCGTCCTCGCGTTCTGGGCGACCGGCGTCCTCATCGCGACGGTGATCCTGGGCATCGCGGAGGCGCTGCCGGCGTGGCTCGCCTCCCTCATCGTCTTCGTGCTGCTCATCGCCCTCGCGGCGGTGCTGGCGCTCCTCGGCAAGAAGTCGCTGGAGAAGGGCACCCCGCCCGTCCCGGAACGCGCACAGGCGAACATCAAGCTCGACGTCGAGGCCCTCCGCCAGGGCATCGCCAAGGAGGACGCATCAGCATGAGCACCGAGTCGCAGGCCCAGATCGAGGCCGACATCGCGCGGACCCGCGCCGAGCTCCGCGCGACGGTGGACGAGCTGTCCGGGCGGCTCAACCCCAAGACCCAGGCCCAGCACGCGCTGGACGAGGCGAAGGTCGCGTTCGCGGAGGCGAAGCGCAAGGTGAGCGGGGAGGTCCGGCCCGCCGACGAGCCCGAGCCGACCCGCACCGGTTGGATCGTCCTCGGGGCGGGTGCGGCCCTCGCCGCCGCCGTCCTCGCGGGCATCGCCCGCAAGCTCTGAGTGAGCTACTCCGCGGGTCGCGCGGCCACAGCCCTGCGCTCGTGCTCGAGCAGGGCCGCCTTGGCCGGCAGCCCGTACGCGTAGCCCCCGAGCGTGCCGTCGGACCGCACGACGCGATGGCACGGGACGAACGGCGCCACGAGGTTGCGCGCGCACGCCGACCCGGCCGCACGCACCGCCGTCGGGCGCCCGGCCCGCGCGGCGAGCTCCGCGTACGAGACGGTGCTCCCCGCCGGGATCGACCGCATGGCGAGCCACGCCGCCTGGCGGAACGGTCCACCGGGCTGGCTCACCGCGACGGTGTCGAGGGCATCGACCTCACCCGCCGCGTAGCGGGCGACGGCCTCGGCGACACCCCCCGGCAGCCGCCCCGGCTCGACGACGACGGTCCCCGGCAGGGCGAGGACGTCCCACGGGCCCGCGCCGAACCTCGCGCGGTGCACCACACCGTCGGGCGCCACGGCCACGTGGAGCGGGCCGGCGGGCGTGTCGAGCGTGCTCACCACGAGCGCAGGCGCGTCGACGGCGGTCATCTGTCCTCCACGGGATGGGGTGCGGCAGCCGACGCCGCCGCAGTCCACAGGTGCTGCGCCGCGTAGCCGCGCCACGGCCGCCACCGTTCGGCGAGCCGCAGCGCCTCCCCCGCCGACGCGACACCGAGCGCGCGACGGAGCACGAGGTCCTCGGCAGGGAACGCGTCAGGATCCCCGAGCGCGCGCAGCGCGACGTACTCGACGGTCCACGGACCGACCCCCGGCAGCGCCCCGAGGGCGGCACGGACGACCTCGCGGTCGGCACCCGGCCCCAGGTCGAGGCCGTCGTCCAAGGCTGCCGCGAGAGCGTGCAGGGTCTCGGCCCGTCCACCCGGCAGGCCCAGACCACGCAGGGCCTCGACGCCGGCGGCCCGGACCACGCCCGGCGACGGGAAGGCCGTCAGCCCCCACGGCGTCGGCGAGCCGAGCGCCGCCACGAGCCGGGCGGTCAGCGTCCGCGCCGCCGCGACGCTCACCTGCTGGCCCAGCAC
>JAEWQZ010000125.1 GCA_023460255.1 Actinomycetes bacterium | reverse complement strand
CGGCCGGCGCGGCGACCCTCGCGGTCGCGCTCACCGTCGGTGCCGCCGTCGGCATCGGGCAGATCGAGCGGACCCCCACGGGCGCGTCCCCGGCCGGGGCCGACGGGCCGGGCCCCTCGGTGTCGGGGACCCCCGCCCCGCAGGCGCTCGGTGACGTCACGGAGCACTCCCTGCTGCCGCAGGCGCAGCCGCTGCTCGAGGGCATGCTCGAGCAGGCGGGGCCGGGCTGGAGCCTCGCGCAGTACGCGTCGGCGGCCCTGGACGGCGACTCGCTGGTCTACCTCGTCGACCCCGAGGGCGGCCTGTACGAGGTGCCGGGCTCGCGCGAGCTCGGGGGGACCCTGGACGCGTGGCTGCCCGGGACGACGCTCGTCATCGTCCGGGCGGGGCAGTTCGGGGGGGAGTACGCCGTCGTCGACCTGCTGACGAACCGGCGTCTCCTGACCGTCCATGACACGCTCGCCGACGACCGCCCGAGCTACGGCACGGTGACGTTCGCCCAGGACGGCACCACCGACCTGATCGCCCGTTGGACGCGGTGGACCGACGACGGCGGCCGGCGCGTCCTGCGCACCGTCCGCCTCGGCCTGGACGGCGCGGAGCGCGCGACCGCCGAGGGGTACGTCGAGCCCGCCGTCGGGTCGAGCGCAGGCCCCGTCGTCAGCCCGGACGGCACCCGGATCGCGGTCAACGACGTCGCAGGCCTGCGCATCGTGAGCAGCGCCGACCTGGCGCAGGTCGCCGAGCTCGTCTCCCCGAACCCGGGCGCGGCCTGCGCGTCGAGCACCTGGCTCACCGGCGAGCTGCTGGCCGTCGAGTGCGCGCCGAGCTCACAGGGCGGGCCGGGTGGCCCGCCGGACGAGCTGTGGCTGGTCCCGGCCGACGGCGGCGACGCGACGCTCCTCGGGGAGGTGGACTACCCGCGGGCCTGGCTCGTCGCCGGGATGACGGTCCTGGCCGCCCAGGACGACGAGGGCAACCAGCTGCTCTTCCGGGCGCGGGGTGACGGGAACCTCAGCCGGCTCGACGCCACCCTGCCAGGGCTGGTCACGGGCAGCGCGGACGGCCGGCTCTACGGGTACGGCTACCCGAACTTCGAGGGCCCCTACGGGGACGGTGAGCTCGTCTCGGTGGACCCGTTCAGCGGGGACCGGCGGGTGCTGCTGGCCGCCGACGGCGAGCACAGCGGGTTGCGCGTCGTCATCACGATCGGCGAGACGGGACGGACGGGGGCGTCCGGCTGGTGACGCGACCGCGCCGAGGACGGACCGGCCCCGCGGCGGGCCGGTCCGTCACGGGTACAGGCCGCGGGTGCGGTGTGCGACGGCGACCCGTTGCACCGAGAGCAGCAGGGCCGCGTCCCGCAGGGTGACGTCCTCGCGCTGCGCCATCCCGGCGACCGCGCGGTACGCGGTGAGCATCCGCTCGGCCAGCTTCGCCTCGATCTCCGCCTCGGTCCACCAGTAGGCCTGCTGCGCCTGCACCCACTCGAAGTACGAGACGACGACGCCGCCCGCGTTGGCGAGGATGTCCGGGACGACGACGACGCCGCGGTCCGCGAGGATCGCGTCGGCGCGCGGGGTGGTCGGGCCGTTGGCGCCCTCCACGACCCAGCGGGCCTTGACGGCCGGCGCGTTCTCGTGGGTGAGCACGCCCTCGACGGCGGCCGGGACGAGGACGTCCACGTCGAGCGTGAGCAGGTCCGCGGGCTCGAGCGGGTCGGCCCCGTCGAAGCCGACCACCGACCCCTCGCGCCGCACGTGCTCGGCGAGGCGCGCCACGTCCAGCCCGCCGCTGCGGTGCACGGCCCCGAACTCGTCGCCGACAGCCTCGACCCGCGCGCCGCCCTCGGCGAAGAACCGCGCCGCCGGGGCACCGACCTTCCCGAAGCCCTGCACGGCGACGCGCACGTCGGGCAGGTCGAGCCCGGCCTCGCCGAGCGCGGCGCGGGCCGCGTGCACGACCCCCCGCGAGGTCGCCGTCGCCCGCCCGAGCGACCCACCCACCTCCAGCGGCTTGCCCGTGACGACCGCCGGGATCGTGTAGCCGTGGTTGACCGAGTAGGTGTCCATGACCCACGCCATGGTGCGCGCGTCGGTCCCGATGTCCGGCGCCATGATGTCCCGCTCCGGGCCGATGATCGGCATGATCTCGCTCGTGTAGCGGCGGGTGACCCGCTCCAGCTCGCCGTCGGAGTACTGCCGCGGCTCGATCGCCACGCCGCCCTTGGCCCCGCCGTACGGCAGCTCGACGACGGCGCACTTCCAGGTCATCCACATCGCCAGGGCGCGTACCTCGTCGATGTCCACGCTGGGGTGGTACCGCAGGCCGCCCTTGCCGGGGCCGCGCGTGATGTTGTGCTGCACCCGGAAGCCGTGCAGCACCTGGGTGGAGCCGTCGTCGCGGTGCAGGGGGATCGCCACGTGGATCTCCCGGCGCGGGGTGGCCAGCATCGCGTGCAGGCCCTCGTCGTAGCCGAGGCGCGCGACCGCGGCTGCGAGCTGCTCCTGCGCCGTCGCCAGGGGGCCCGCGTGCGTGGGCCGGGCGAGGTCGGGCGCCGCCCCGGGGACGGGCCCGGGC
>JAEWQZ010000124.1 GCA_023460255.1 Actinomycetes bacterium | reverse complement strand
GCCCGGCGCAGCTCGGCGGCACGGACGTCGTCGAACGGTTGTGGTGCCGTGCCGACCATGACGAGCACCTGACCGTGGCCGCTCCAGCCGAGGGCGGCGACACGGGAGCGGAGGGCGTCGTCGGCCTCGCCGCGCACCACGGCGTCCACCACGAGCGCCTCGAGCCGGGCGTCCCAGGCGCCGCGCGACTCGGCGGCGCGTGCGTAGACCTCCGCCGCCGAGAAGGCGACCTCGCGGGAGTAGCGCAGCACCGCCTCGCGCAGGTCGCGCTCGGTGCCGGGCGCGGCGAGCCTGTCGGAGTGGTCCTCGACGACCTCGACAAGCACGCGGACGAGCTGGAGCGTCTGCTGGAGCGAGACGGAGCGGGTCAGCTCCGGGGGCGCCGCGGAGAAGATCTCGTGCGCGCCGTGGGGCGGGTTGCTCGGGTCCGCGAACCAGCCGACGAAGCTGGAGATGCCCGCCTGCACGACCAGCCCGACCCAGGAGCGGTCCTCCGCCGGCAGGGCCCGGTACCAGGGGAGCGCCTCGTCGAGCTTGCGCAGCGCCGCCGCCGCGAGGAGGCCGCTCCCGTCGTGCAGGCGGCGGAGCGTGTGAGCCTGGTCACGCGTCGGGGCGGGCATGCCGACGAGAATACGGCGCCTCGACGGCTCCGGGGCACGACGCGCTTGTAGGGAGTCCACAAGCGGCGGCCGACGCCGGGGAGCTCCCGATGAGACGTCGCCCCGCTGAACCGGTGGCCCGGGTCACGAAAGGCTATCGTCGGGGTATGGACTTCCTCCCGCGCCTGCGCCGACTCGTCCGGCGTCCGGCCTCCGGGTACAAGGTCGGCCTGCGCCGGCCGACGTCACTGGGCCGACGGGACAGCGTCCGCGAGGACGCCGTCCGCGTGCGACTCAGCGAGGACCCCAACGACGCCAAGGCCTTCGGCGCGCTCGCCGAGATGGTGCGGCGCCGGGCGGCCGAGGGCGGCTCGGACGGCGACCCGTTGACCGCGCCGCAGGACGAGGTCGAGAAGCAGCACGCCGCCGACCTCGCCGTGTGGTCGCTGGCCGAGGAGCTCGCCGGCCACCCGCGGGCCTGGTACCCGCTCATCGAGCTGGCCCGGCTCTCGATCCGTGACGACCACGAGAGCGCGCTGCGCCGCCTCGCGACGGCGGCCGAGCGGGACCCCTCGGGGCACGCCCTGCTCGAGGGCCTGGCGATGCTGCGCGAGGCCGGGCTGCCGGTCGAGGCCCTCGGGCTGGGGGTCGGGCACTGGCGGGTGCGCGAGCAGCCGGTCGAGATCGCGCGCCAGCTGGTGCTCGCCGCGATCGAGGCCGACCGCCCGTTGGACGCCAAGCAGCACGTCGCGGCGCTGGACCTGCACCCGGACCGGGCAGCCGTCGGCGCGCTGCGCGCCGAGCTGGAGGCCGCGATCGCTCGGGCCGAGCAGCACATCCCCGGCACCTGACGACGGGCGCCGCCTGACGACGGGCACCGCGCGCTCCGAGCGATCGTCGGCCCGTCGAGCCGGGCGGCCGTCGCGGTCATCCGCCCGGAGCAGGACGCGGTGATGCCGCGTCCCGCTCCGGGGAAGGTCAGGCGTCTCCGCCCGCGGTGCCCGAGCGCCCCGCCCGCACGTCGTGCAGCTGGTAGCGCTCGATCGCCTGGGCGACCGCGTCCGCCGGGACCTCGCCGCGCGCGGCGAGGAGCTGGAGGACCTTCGCGGCCGTCGTCGGACCGTCGATGTGGAAGTGCCGGCGCGCGGCGGCGCGGGTGTCGCTGAAGCCGAACCCGTCGGCACCGAGCGTCGCGTACTCCCCGGGGACCCACGCGCGGACCTGGTCGGCCAGCAGGTGGTTGTAGTCGCTCGTCGCGACGAACGGTCCCTCCGCGCCGGTCAGCTTCGCCGTGAGGTACGGCACGCGCGGCTCGTCCTGCGGGTGCAGGAAGTTGTGCTCCTCCGCGGCGAGCGCGTCGCGACGCAGCTCGTTCCAGCTCGTCACCGACCAGACGTCCGCACGTACGCCCCAGTCGACGGCGAGGAGCTCGGCGGCCTCGAGTGCCCAGGGCACGCCCACGCCCGATGCGAGGATCTGGGCGCGCGGCCCGTCACCCTCGGCGCGGTAGACGCGGTGGATGCCGCGCAGGATGCCCTCGACGTCGACGTCCTCCGGCTCCGCCGGCTGCGGCATCGGCTCGTTGTAGACCGTCAGGTAGTACATGACGTCCGGGTCGCGGGGGTCGCCCTCGCCGTACATCCGCTGGAGGCCGTCCCGGACGATGTGCCGGATCTCGTAGGCCCACGCCGGGTCGTAGTGCACGACCGCGGGGTTCGTCTGCGCGAGCAGGGGCGAGTGCCCGTCGGCGTGCTGGAGGCCCTCCCCGGTGAGGGTGGTGCGACCGGCCGTCGCGCCGATGAGGAAGCCTCGCGTCATCTGGTCGGCGGCCGCCCAGAGCTGGTCGCCCGTCCGCTGGAACCCGAACATCGAGTAGAAGATGTAGACGGGGATGAGCGGCTCGCCGTGGGTGGCGTACGCCGTGCCGGCGGCCTGGAACGCCGCCGCCGAGCCCGCCTCGTTGATGCCGGTGTGGAGCACCTGGCCGGTCTCGGACTCCTTGTACGAGAGCATCAGCTCCCGGTCCACGGCGAGGTAGTTCTGGCCCAGGGTGTTGAAGATCTTCGCCGTCGGGAAGATCGCGTCCAGGCCGAAGGTGCGTGCCTCGTCGGGGATGATCGGGACGATCCGGTGGCCGATCTCCTTGTCCTTGATGAGTTCCTTGAGGAGCCGGACGAAGGCCATCGTCGTCGCCACCTGCTGGGTGCCGGTGCCCTTGGCGAGGACCTCGTACGGCTTGTCGTCGGGCAGGGCGACGGACCGTGCGGCGGTCCGCCGCTCCGGCAGGAACCCGCCCAGCTCCCGGCGCCGCTCGACCATGTACCGGACCCGGGGGTCGTCGGCGCCAGGGTGGTAGTACGGCGCCGTGAACGGGTCCTCGAGCTGCTCGTCGGACAGCGGGATGTGCAGGAAGTCGCGCAGCGCCTTGAGGTCGTCGCTCTTCAGCTTCTTCATCTGGTGGGTGGCGTTGCGGCCCGCGAAGTGCGTGCCGAGGCCGTAGCCCTTGATGGTCTTGGCGAGGATCACCGTGGGCTGCCCGGTCGCCTGCGTCGCCGCCGCGTAGGCCGCGTAGACCTTGCGGTAGTCGTGACCGCCGCGCTTGAGCGCCCAGATCTCGTCGTCCGTCATGGTCTCGACGAGGGCCTTCGTGCGCGGGTCGCGGCCGAAGAAGTGCTCACGCACGAAGGCGCCGCTCTCGGCCTTGTACGTCTGGTAGTCACCGTCGGGGGTGACGTTCATGAGGTTGACCAGCGCACGGTCCTTGTCCGCGTTGAGCAGGGCGTCCCAGCCGCGGCCCCAGACCACCTTGATGACGTTCCAGCCCGCACCGCGGAAGAACGCCTCGAGCTCCTGGATGATCTTGCCGTTCCCGCGGACCGGCCCGTCCAGGCGCTGGAGGTTGCAGTTCACGACGAAGGTCAGGTTGTCCAGCTGCTGCTGCGCGGCGAGCTGGAGCATGCCCCGGCTCTCGGGCTCGTCCATCTCCCCGTCGCCGAGGAACGCCCACACCCGCTGCTGCGACGTGTCCTTGATCCCGCGGTTCTGCAGGTACTTGTTGACCCAGGCCTGGTAGATCGCCGACGCGGGGCCCAGCCCCATCGAGACGGTGGGGAACTCCCAGAAGTCGGGCATCAGCCGGGGGTGCGGGTACGACGACAGCCCCCGGCCGGCCCCGGAGACCTCCTGCCGGAAGGCGTCGAGGTCCTCGGCGGACAGGCGGCCCTCGAGGAACGCGCGGGCGTAGATGCCGGGGGAGGCGTGCCCCTGGAAGTACACCTGGTCGCCGCCTCCGGGGTGGTCCTTGCCGCGGAAGAAGTGGTTGAAGCCGACCTCGTACAGCGTCGCGACCGACGCGTAGGACGAGATGTGGCCCCCGACGCTGATCTCCGGCCGCTGCGCACGGGTCACCATGACGGCCGCGTTCCACCTGATCAGACGGCGGTACGACCGTTCGAGTGCCTCATCACCGGGGAAGTAGGGCTCCTCGTGCACGCCGATCGTGTTCACGTACGGCGTCGTGAGGTAGCTGGGGACCGCGACGTTGCGCTCGCGTGCCCGCTTGAGCAGGCTCAGCAGGACGTACCGGGCCCGCGGGCCGCCCCGCTCGTCGAGGAGGCCGTCGAACGACTCGACCCACTCCTCCGTCTCGCCGGGGTCGATGTCCGGCACCGAGCTCAGCAGGCCGTTGATGAGCGGGCCGGTCGTGTCGCGTACAGCCACCAGGTACCTCACCTCTGTCAGTTGCAGCGGGTCGCCGCGGGACGGCCCTTCCCGGCGCCACCGGTCGGCGTCGCCCGGGCGGGACCTTGGTCCGTCGTGGGACCATTGTCGCCCCCGGGGAGGGGTGAAGTCACACCGGCGCCCGGGGGTTCGCGCCGGGCGTAGCCGAGCCGCTCCACGCGCACCGCTTGCCAGGGGACGGCCCGATGCTGTGGGCTTACGGCCAGGACCCGCCGGCAGGCGGGTGCGACGACGAAGGGATCGGGCAGCGACTGTGGGCGGGACCGAGGAGCTCGGCGGCGCATCGGGGGCCGCGCGGCTGGGCTTCACAGCTGGTCAGGTGGTCCAGGAGTTCGGCTACGGCGACGACGTCGACGACGACCTCCGGGCCGGCATCGAGGAGATCGTGGGCAGCGAGCTCGTCGACGAGGACTACGACGACTTCGCCGACGGTGTCGTGCTGTGGTGGCGCGACGGCGACGGGGACCTGACCGACGCGTTGGTGGACGCGCGCGCGAGCCTGGACGACGGCGGTGGCCTCGTCTGGCTCCTGACCCGCAAGGCGGGACGGAGCGGCCACGTCGACCACATGGAGATCGAGGAGGCCGCCACCACCGCCGGCCTGCACGCCACGAGCACGCTGTCGATCGCGCCGGACTGGTCAGCCACCCGGCTCGGCACCCGCAGCCGGGGCAAGTGAGCGCGCCGACGCCCGTCCCGCGCCCGGGGGACCCGGCCCCGGAGCTCGTGCTGCCCGACGCGCACGGCACCCCCGTGTCGCTCGTGGGGTTGCGGGGGACACCCGTGGTGCTCGTGTTCTTCCCCTTCGCGTTCTCGGGGATCTGCACGTCCGAGCTGGGTGAGCTGCGGGACAACATCGAGGACTTCGAGGCCGCGGGCGTCCGCCTGCTCGGCATCTCGTGCGACCCGCGGCACACGCTGCGCGCGTGGAGCGAGGAGGAGGGGTTCGGGTTCGACCTGCTCTCCGACTTCTGGCCGCACGGTGCGGCAGCCCGGTCCTACGGCGTGTTCGACGACGGATCCGGCATGGCCGTGCGCGGCAGCTTCCTGGTGGACGCCGACGGGATCGTCAGGTGGTGCGTGGTGAACGCGCCGGGTCAGGCCCGGGAGATCGGTCTGTACCGGGCGGCTCTCGCCGGCCTGTAGCACGGGCCGGAGGCGGAGGTGGACGCCGGGGCCTGCGCGGCGGCGCCCGGTAGGCTGCGGGCGGGCCTGTAGCTCAGGTGGTCAGAGCGCCGCGCTTACACCGCGGAGGTCGTCGGTTCGAGGCCGGCCGGGCCCACGCCCTGCTTCACCGCCGCTCCACCCGGCGACGTCGTCGGCCCCGCGTCGCGGTCCGGGCCGGCGGTGCCCGGCAGCCACGGCGGCCCGGTAGCGTTGCGCGGGTGAGCCGCAGCGAGACGACCGCGCAGGCACCGTCCCTGGCCGACGTGGTGCGGCTCCTCGACCGCCGCTACCCGCCCGGGCTGGCCGAGTCCTGGGACGCCGTCGGCACCGTGTGCGGCGACCCCGACCAGGCCGTGGCTCGTGTGCTGCTCGCGATCGACGCGACCGCGGCGGTGGTCGACGAGGCGCTCGCATGGGGGGCGGACCTCCTCCTCGTCCACCACCCCCTGCTGCTGCGGCCCGTGCACGGCGTCGCGGCGACGACGGCCAAGGGCGCTGTCGTGCACCGGCTGGTCCGGGCGGGCTGCGCCCTGCACGTGACGCACACGAACGCCGACGCGCCCGACGGCGGCGTCCCGGACGCGCTCGCGGAGGCCCTCGGCGTGGCCGACCGGGTCCCGCTCGTGCCGGCGGCGGTCGAGACCCTCGACAAGGTCGTCGTGATGGTGCCGGAGGCGGATGCCGAGCGGCTCGTCGACGCCCTGGCTGCGGCGGGCGCCGGCGAGGTCGGCGAGTACCGGCGCTGCGCATGGACGACGACGGGCACCGGCACGTTCGTGCCCGGTGACCGGGCGCGTCCGGCGGTCGGCGAGCCAGGGG
>JAEWQZ010000123.1 GCA_023460255.1 Actinomycetes bacterium | reverse complement strand
ACCCAGGCCCAGGCCGCGCTCCTCGCGGGCGCGCTGCGCCACCAGAACCGGCTCCGCGTCGTCGGCGCGGCCGGGTCCGGAAAGACGTTCCTCGCCCTGGAGACCGCCCGCCGTCGGGCGCGCGACGGCGAGCGCGTCGCCCTGCTCTGCTACTCGCGCGGCCTCGGCCGCTACCTCGAGCGCACGACGGCGACCTGGCCCGCCCGCGAGCGGCCCGCCTTCGTCGGCCTCTTCCACGAGCTGCCCGTCCGCTGGGGCGCCCCGCCCGGGAACGAGCAGGACCCCGACGACTGGGAGCGCCGCCTGCCCGCCGACCTCGCCCGCCTCGCCGGCGAGCGACCCGTCGCGGACAGGTTCGACGCCGTCGTCGTCGACGAGGCGCAGGACTTCGGCGCCCTCTGGTGGCCGTCCCTGCTGCGCTGCCTGCGCGACCCGGAGCGCGGCGGGGTCGTCGTCTTCGGCGACGAGGCGCAGCACGTCTTCTCCCGCGACGGCGTCGTGCCGCTGGACACCCCGCCCATCCAGCTCGACGAGAACCTGCGCTCCACGAAGCCGATCGCCCAGCTCTTCGGCGCGTTCTCCGACGACGTCGTCCGCCCCCGCGGGCAGACCGGCGCCCCCGTGCGCGTGGTCGACGTCCCCTACGACGACGCAGTCGCCGCGGCCGACGACGCCGTCGAGGCCCTGCTCGACGAGGGCTGGCCGCCCGGGGAGGTCGCGCTGCTCACCACCGGCCGGCGGCACGAGGCGCAGCGGCTCGCCGTCGAGCTCGGTGGGGGCCACGCCGCCTACTGGGACGACTTCTTCGCCGGCACCGACGTCTTCTACGGCCACGTGCTCGGCTTCAAGGGGCTCGAGCGAAACGCCGTCGTGCTCGCGGTCAACGGGTTCCGCGAGGCCGCGCGTGCGCGCCGCCTCCTCTACACCGGCCTGTCGCGCGCGCGGATGCTGCTCGTCGTGACCGGCCCGCGCGGGGAGATCGAGCGGATCGGCGGGGCCGGCGTCATCCGCCGCCTGCACGACGCCGAGGAGTGGGCGCCCGCGGCCCGCTGACCGAGCGTGCGCGCGAGCCGTCGTCCCCGGAGGACAACAGCCACGAGGAGTTCCCAGACTGTGACCGAAGTCAGAGACAGCCTTGACGCGCGAAGAACGGAGTCGGTACTTTCCGCCGCGGTCGAGGTCATCCTTGGACCTCGCGACTCTCAGGGGGCTTCTGATGCGAACTCGCGACCGCGTTCTTTTCGTCGCCGTCGGCGCAATCCTGGCGACGGGCCTGGGTCTGAGCAGCGCAACGGCCGCGGTGTTCTACGGCGGGATTGAGAAGTACGGTTCGTGGGCCCGTGTCTCACACGTGGGCGTGGCCTATCCGGGGAGCTCCTTCGACATCGTGTACAACAAGGACACGGCGAACGACAGCCAGTTCACGTCGACCGGCTGGAAGTACGGTAGCTCCGTCGGAACCACCGTCGTGAACAAGGGTGGATACGGCGTGACCAAGAACATCATTGCCACGTACCACCCGACGAAGGTCACGGCGATCCGGGCATGCCGCTCTCGCACGGCTCTGCCCATGATCTGCAGTGACTACCTGACAGTCAGCTACAGCCGCCACTGAACCTGTCTGCGGCGGAGGCGGCGCAGTGGTCGGGGACCACATCCCCTTGGATCTCTCCGGACTGGACATCTCGATGGGCGGTCGGCGGTTGTTCTCGTCGTTGCGCCTGAGGGTGCTCCAGGGAGAGTCGGTCGCGGTCCTCGGAGAGTCGGGCGTCGGAAAGACGACCCTGTTGAACGCAATCCTGGGCACGGTGCGCCCGGATGCGGGCTCGATAGTTGTCGATGGACAAGAGGTCATCGGCCTCAAGCACGCCAGGCTCGCTCGGCTGCGTGCCCAGTCGGTCGGCATCGTCTTCCAGCATGGTGAGCTGCTCGGAGAGCTGACGCCGGTCGAGAACGTGGCACTTCCCGGGCTGATCGCTGGTCAGCCGCGTGACGCGGCCGTCGCGCGAGCGAGCGATCTGCTGAAGTCGTTCGGGGTCCCGCTCGACCGGGAGCTGAGTGATCAGCTGTCGGGCGGCGAGCGGCAGAGGACGGCGCTCGCGCGGGCTCTTGTGAACGAGCCGGCGCTGCTCCTGGCAGATGAACCGACCGGGTCGCTCGACACCGACACGCGTGATCGCGTCGCGGAGGTGCTCTTTGCAGCCCCGAGGCGCTGGGGGTGTGGCCTCGTGGTGGTGACGCACGACCGGGAGGTGGCGGCACGCGCCGACCGTCAGGTGACGCTCTCGACCTTCGCCGCTGCCGATGCCGCGTGAGCTAGCCGCATTCGGAAGCAGGCTCCGCGCGCGCTCGCGCTATGAGCCGCTCCGGGAGTGGGTCCTGGGGACAGCGGTAGTTGCCGTCACCCTCTCCGTGATCATGCTCGTTGCGGTTCAGGCGACGTATCAGGGATGGTCGCAACGGTCCTTCGAGCGCAGCCCACGGGATGTGGAGGTCCACGCGGGCGAACCCGCGCGGCTGGCCTGGCTGCCCCTCTACGAGCACGATGCCGACGGCCGCACCTTCAGCCTCGTGTACCTGAGCCCGCTCGAGGAGGGCGCACCCCTGCCGCCAGGCGTGGAGCGCTGGCCGGCTGACCGGGAGGTGATCGCCTCGCCGGCGATGATCGGCACCCCGGAGGTCTCGGAGCTGTCGGGCCACGGACGCTACGGGCGGACGGTCGGAGTGATCGGGAGCTCCGGCCTGACTGAGCCGGATGAGCGCCTGGTCTACGTGGGCGCCGAGAGCCTGCCGACGAACGAGGGGACGTCCGCGATCGCCGCAAGCGGATTCGGTTCCAGGGGAAGCCTCGAGATCGGTTCGGTCGTCAATCGAGAGCCCGCCTCCAGCCTGATCGCAGTGCTGACCGTCTTCGTGGTCCTCCCTGCGTGCTGGCTACTCGTGACCGCCCTGAGGGTCGGTGCCTCCCAGCGCGCGCGACGTCTGGAGATCCTCCGACTCCTCGGGGCGCGCCGCGGTGATGTGATGCGCGTGCTCTGGGGTGAGGCGCGCCGGCCGCTGGTCACGGGTCTTGGCGTCGCTGGTGGGGTCGTCGCACTGACCCTCGCGGTCGATCTCCCCATTCCCGGCGTGGAGTTCGTCCTGCAGGCACGGGACATGCGCGCGGCACTGCCGTTGCTCGCCGTCGTCCTGGCGGTCTGCGGCCTCACTTGCGTGGCGTGTGCTCTGTCGCCGCTGGGCTTACGGCGCGAACGTCGCCGACCGGCGCCGAAAGCGCCGAGCCTCGCGGTCGGGCTGTCGTCGCCTGCGGCCGCGGGACTGACACTCATTGCCGTCAATCTGACCCTCCGGGCAGAGATGATCGACGCCGTCTCGGTGGTCTTCGCCGCCGGTTCTCTCGCGGCTCTTGCGCTCCTCCCGATGTCCGCTCGGGCGTGGGTGGCACTTGCCGCCATCCGCAGGCATCGAAAGGCATGGTTGGCCGGCGATGCCGCGGGAATCGTCGGAAACGCCCAGGTCGCGACGACGCCGGCGCCCGCAGCCCGATTCGGCGCGACGCTCGCGATCCTCGTCGTCATCACCTCCTTCTCCTACAGCTTCGCCATTGCCGTCGCCGGAGTGGGCGACGCAGCGAGATACGAGCGAGACGTAGGGAATGACCTCTTGTTCGTGACGCCGTGGCCGCAGAGCGACCCCGATCGCAGCGAGGCGGTCCTGGAGACCTTGCAGAGAGAGTTCCTGGTCGTCGCGAAGTCGTTCGAGATGGCCGATGACGGTTTCGTCACCCTGAGGCTGACGGGCCGGGCAGAGGCGCTCGTGGGGCTGGGCTTGACCAACGAGAGGCTTCTGCCTGCATGGGTGGAGAGGTTCCCTGACCAGACACGTGTTGCGGCAGGGGATCCACCTGCCAACGCCGACTCACTCGTCCTGGCGCCGCGAGACGATCCCGTGCCCCTTCGGCAGGTGCAGGACGAGCTTGCCGAGCTCACCGTCCCCGCGTGGTCGGCGGCCGCCCCCGCTCAGGACCTGTTCGCGGCGGAGGCGCGTCGTGTCGCAAGTGCAGCATGGATCATCGGGGCAGGTACCGTCGGCATCTCACTCGGTCTTGTGGCCTTGTGGTCCGCCTACGCGAACGAGCTGCTTCGAGCGATCAGGTCGCTACAGGCGATCCAGCTCCTGGCGCCAAGTGCGGGGTTCGTCGGGGGTGCTCTCCGTGCCCGCGTCCTGACGCCGGTCGTCGTCGCCGTGCTCGGAGGCTGTGTCCTCAGCGTCGTCCTCCTCATCCCGCTCGCGAGCGGTGCCACCTACCAGATCCCGCTCGCGTTCATCGTCGGGATCGGATCTCTGTGCATAGGAACAGGGCTGCTCGCCTGGTACGTCACGTGGCGGGCGTGCCTGCGACGTGCGCGGAGCATGCCGCTCGGTCTGCCTGAGGAGTGAGCCGCTCAGCGGACAGCGGGAGGCCGCCCCGACCCAGGATCGGGTCCTGGAGCGGCTCGAGCCGTACTGCGCCGAGCTCGTTGGGCTGCTCCTGGCTGGGGCCTCCGCTCAGCGCTCGGCGACCCAGCGGACGGGGCTGTCGGACCTCTCGGTCATGTCCTCGACGATGACCGACCAGTCGTCGAGCGCCGCCGTCGGGACCTCCATGCAGACGTCGTACTCGACGGTCGCGCCGGGCGCCACGGGTCCGACCTCGAGCGACGGCCGCGCGGTCCACGCGCGGCAGCGCCAGTCGTCGTAGAGCTGCTCGTCCTCGCCCCAGTAGGAGACGAGGAGGTCGATCGCCGGGCGACCCGGCGCGTCGCCGTCGTTCGTCACCGCGAGCGTGGCGAGCACGTAGCGCCCCAGCGGGGCGGGGTTCGCGGGCAAGGCCGCCTCGACCGCCTCGTCGCCGTCGACGTCGATGGCGGTCACGCGGACCGTGTAGAGGCCGAGCGCGACCGGCTCACCCAGGGGGGCCACCGGCAGCTCGTCCCTGGTCCAGGGCACGTCGCCGGCCGGCGGCGTGCGCACCCCGACGACGTTCTGGTTCTCCGCGGCCTCGTAGCCGTCGTACCAGCCGATGTCGTACCCGTGGTCGTAGGCGGCGTCCCAGGTGTCGTCGCCGGGGCCCGCGCCACCGTCGGTGCTCGGGACGTAGCCGGCCTCCTCCCGGCCGGCCGCCCACCCGGCCTCGAGGCCCTCCTGGAAGGACTCCAGCGCCGCCGACCCGAAGGTGAGGAGCAGGAGGATCCCGACCACCACGGCGACCATCGAGGTGAACAGCCCGCCGACCGCGCGGCTGCGGCCGCCGCCCGTGCCGTTGTCCGCCCGCCGCAGCGCGACGGCGGCCAGGACCGCCCCGACGACACCGGCCAGGCCGAGCAGCCCGACGGACACCAGCGACCCGAGCAGCGAGCAGATGCCGATGGCGAGGGACGCCGTCGCCAGGCCCGTGCGCTCGGC
>JAEWQZ010000122.1 GCA_023460255.1 Actinomycetes bacterium | reverse complement strand
GGTCACCATCACGCTCGACATCGAGGCCGTGGCCAAGGCCTGACTCACCGCTCCCCGCCCCTTGTGCGGAGCGTTGCGGGGTTGTGTGGAGCGCTACCTGTGCGCCCACCCCTTGTGTGGAGCGTTTTTAGGCGGCACGCCCGGCGGGTGGTCCCCGGTGACGCGGCGCAGGGTCCCGACGTCGACGGTGCAGCGCCTCCCGCTCTACCTGCGCGCGCTGGACGGGCTGGCGGAGCACGGGGTCTCGCGGACGTCGTCGGGCGAGCTGGCCGAGCTGGCCGGCGTCGGTTCCGCCCAGCTGCGCCGGGACCTGTCCTTCCTCGGGTCGCACGGCGTGCGCGGCGTGGGGTACGACGTCGAGCACCTGCAGGCGCAGGTGGCCGCCGAGCTGGGGGTGACCGGCGACCTGCCGGTCGTCATCGTCGGCATCGGCAACCTGGGGCACGCGCTCGCGAACTACGTGGTCGACGCGGGGACCGGGTTCCGGGTGGCGGCGCTGGTCGATGCGGATCCCGCGGTGGTCGGCACGCGCGTGGCCGGGCTGGTCGTCGAGGACGACGCGCGGCTGGGCGAGGTGGTGCGGCGCGAGCGCGCGGCGCTGGCCGTGCTGGCGACGCCGGCGTCGGTGGCCCAGGAGGTGTGCGACCGGCTCGTCGCAGCGGGGGTGACGGGGATCCTCACGTTCGTCCCGGCCGTCCTCCAGGTGCCCGACGACGTCGACCTGCGCTCCGTGGATCTCGCGACCGAGCTGCAGATCCTGGCGTTCCACGCCCGCCAGCGGTCGATCGCGGCGGCGTCGTCGTCGTCCTGACCCCCTTGTGCGGAGCGCTGCACCGTTGTGCGGGCTTGTGTGGAGCGTTGTGCGGCAACACGCCCGGCGTGTCGCCGTACAACGCTCCACACAAGGGGTGGGCGCACAGGTAGCGCTCCACACAACCCCGCAACGCTCCGCACAAGGGGCGGGGAGCGGTGAGTCAGGCCTTGGCCACGGCCTCGATGTCGAGCGTGATGGTGACCTTGTCGGCGACGAGGACGCCGCCGGTCTCCAGCGCCGCGTTCCAGGTCAGGCCGAAGTCCTTGCGGGAGATGACCGTCGAGGCGGTCGCGCCGAGGCGGGCGACGCCGAACGGGTCGGTCGCGGCGCCCTCGAACTCGGTGCGCAGGGTCACGGGCTGGGTGACGCCGTGGATGGTGAGGTCGCCGTCGATGAGGTACTCGTCGCCCTCGGCGCGGATGGCCGTGGAGACGAACTCCCAGGTGGGGTACGTCTCGACCTCGAAGAAGTCGCCGCTGCGCAGGTGGCCGTCGCGCTGCTCGGAGCCGGTGTCGATGGTGCTCGGGTCGAGCGTGGCCCGGATGCTGCCGGCCTCGAGGGTCTCGCCGATGACGATCTCGCCCTCGGTGATGTCCACGGTGCCGCGCGTCTTGGAGATGCCGGCGTGGCGGACGGCGAACCCGGCGCTGCTGTGCGAGGTCTCGATGGTCCAGGTGCCGGGCGTGACGCCGGCGGGCAGCTGGGTGGTCGTGGTGGAGGTCATGGGTGCTCCCCTGGTCGTGGCTGATTGACGTTTCAACTAACTAGTTGACAGTTGTACTACACTGGGAGCGAGGGGGCAAGAGGAGCACGCGGGTGATCCGCATCACGCGGGTGATCCGCATCACGCGGATGATCCGCAGCACGCGGGTGATCCGCATCACGCGGCGAGGAGGACGGCATGGCTGTGCAGGCGATGACGGATGCCGGACGCGCGCGGGCCACCGACGACGTCCCCTGGCTCTCCACCGAGCAGCAGCGCCACTGGCGCGCCGTCGTCACCGGCACCGCCCGGCTGACCGAAGCCCTCACCAAGCAGCTCGAGCGTGACGCCGGCCTGTCGCTCAGCGAGTACGAGATCCTCGTCCGTCTGTCCGAGTCGCACGACCGCACCATGCGGATGTCCGAGCTCGCGGCCGCCGTCGTGCACTCGCGCAGCCGCCTCACGCACGCCGTCGGGCGCCTGGAGAACCGGGGTCTGGTCGAGCGCCGGCCCTGCCCCGACGACCGCCGCGGGGTGAACTGCGCGATGACCGACGAGGGCTTCGCCGTCCTCGCCGCCGCGGCCCCGGGTCACGTGCGCGAGGTGCGCGCGCAGCTCGTCGACGTGCTCACCGACGAGGAGTTCGCGGCCCTTGGCGTCGCGATGGACAAGATCGCCCCCGACGCGGCGACCGAGGCCTGACCCCGGCGCGCAGAGTGGCGCGCCCACCGGCGCGCCCACCGGCGCGCCCACCGGCGCGCAGAGTGGAACGATCCGCTGTCGTTTCGTTCCACTCTGCGGGGCTGGACTCTCGTTTCGTTCCACTGTGGGGGTCACGACGGGTGCGGACTCTCGTTTCGTTCCACTGTGGGGGTCACGACCGGTGCGGACTCTCGTTTCGTTCCACTCTCGTGGGGTGGGGGTCTGTCGGTCTCGTCGGGTGGGGCTGTGTCGGGAGTGGGTGCTCCACGGCGGCTGGGGCGCCGTGCGCGGCGCACCCGCCGCGTGGGGGAGACTTGTCCCATGGTCGCCACCCCCGCCTCGACGACTGTCCACCTGCTCCGCCACGGCGAGGTCCACAACCCGTCCGGCGTCCTCTACGGACGCCTGGCGGGCTACCGCCTCTCCGACCGCGGGCGTGAGATGGCCGAGCGCGTCGCGGAGCACCTCGGCGGGCACCGCGACGCGCCCCGTCGCGACGTCGTGCACGTCGTCGCCTCCCCGCTGGAGCGGGCGCAGGAGACGGCGGCGCCGATCGCTGCCGAGTTCGGGCTCGAGGTGGCTGCCGACGAGCGCTTCCTCGAGGCGACGAACCACTTCGAGGGCCTGACCTTCGGCGTCGGCGACGGGTCGCTGCGGCGGCCGGCCCACTGGCGGTTCCTGTGGAACCCGTTCCGGCCGTCGTGGGGCGAGCCGTACCGGCAGCAGGTCGCGCGGATGCTCGCGGGCATCCACGCCGCGCGTCGGGCCGCCGAGGGGCACGAGGCCGTCGTGGTCAGCCACCAGCTGCCGATCTGGATCGTCCGGTCGGCGCTCGAGGGACGGCGGCTGTGGCACGACCCGCGCAGGCGCGAGTGCAGCCTCGCGTCCCTGACGTCCCTGCGGTTCGACGGAGACCGGCTGGTCGGCATCGAGTACAGCGAGCCGGCCGCCGAGCTGCTGCCGGGCGCGAGCCGCGTGGCCGGGGCCTGACCGTGCGCCGACGGCGGG
>JAEWQZ010000121.1 GCA_023460255.1 Actinomycetes bacterium | reverse complement strand
GCTCCACACAACGCGCAACCACCGGTGGAACTCTCCGCACGACGCCAGAGCGCTCCGCACAAGGGGGGGCGGGTGAGGGGCGGGTGAGGTGCGGGTGAGGTGCCGGGTGACGTGCGCGAAGATGAGCGCGGCGGACGGCGGCAGGGGCGCGACGCCGGCGGCTGGCACTCGCGTTGACCGAGTGCTAACCCCGTTCTAGAGTGCTCCTGGCACTCCCGCAAGGAGGGTGCCAGCCGTTCCGGTCGGGCTGACCGGCACCCGCGACGACGGGCAGCCCCCGCATGGCGCACGAGCCAACAGTTCCCACGACCGTGAGAAGGGGAGGTCCGCTGTGTCGGTCTCCATCAAGCCGCTCGAGGACCGGGTCGTCGTCCGCACGCTCGAGGCGGAGCAGACGACGGCGTCCGGTCTCGTGATCCCGGACACCGCCAAGGAGAAGCCCCAAGAGGGCGAGGTCCTGGCGGTCGGCCCGGGTCGCATCGACGACAAGGGCCAGCGGGTCCCGATCGACGTCGCCGTCGGCGACAAGGTCATCTACAGCAAGTACGGCGGCACCGAGGTGAAGTACGGCGGCGAGGAGTACCTCATCCTCTCCGCGCGCGACATCCTCGCCGTCGTCAGCTGACCACCCGCGCCTGCGGCGTCGCCCCGGCTCCCGTCACGGGAGACCGGGGCGTCGCCGTCTCCAGGCTCTCCCGGAGCGCGCGGACCTGGTCCTCCAGGGCCGCCAGCGCCGCGGCGACGTCGGCCGCGTCCGGCCCGACGACGCTCGCGCCCCCGACGCCCGTCCCCGCCGGAGTCCCGGCGGTGGACGTCCGCTCGGCGTCGGCGTGGGCGTCGACCCCGGCCCCGGCGTCGACCCCGGCCTCGGCGAGGGTCAGCTCCTGCATCGTGGAGACGATGATCCCGATGAAGAGGTTGAGGATCGTGAACGTCGCCACCACGATGAACGGCACGAAGAACGCCCAGGCGTACGGGTGCACCTCCATCACCGGCCGCACGATGCCCATGGACCAGCTCTCCAGCGTCATGACCTGGAAGAGGGTGTAGAGGCTGGCGGGCAGGCTCCCGAACCACTCGCCGTGCGTCTGCCCGAAGAGCTTGGTGGCGAGCACGCCGGCGGTGAAGAAGAACACGGCCATCACGGCCATCACGCCGAGCAGGCCGGGGATCGCGTGGAGGAACGCGGCGACGACGCGCCGCAGCTGCGGAACCACGGTGAGGAGCCGCAGCACGCGCAGCACCCGCAGCGCCCGCAGGACGGCCCACGGCCCGGCGCCTGGGGCGAGGGCGATCACGACGACGACGAGGTCGAAGACCCGCCAGCCGCTCGACCAGAACCGCCGTCCGTAGACCACGAGCTTGACGGCCAGCTCGACGACGAACACCGCGAGGCAGGCCTGGTCGACGACCCGCACGAGGGGGCCGACGGTGGCCATCACGCCCGGGTCCGTCTCCAGCGCCAGGGCGACCGCGTTGAGGCAGATGACGGCCACGACGACCGCCTGCACCCGCGGCGACTCGACCCACCGGCCGAGCGCGAGCCGCCAGGGGGCCACGTTCTGCCCGCGCAGGATCTCGAGGTCCTCGTCCACTGATTCCTCCTGGCCGTACCGGTCATATCGGGCGCAAGTGAAGCACGCGGACGTCGATGCGGCGGGGGAGTGTTCGCGGGAGGCGCCGCAGGAGGGGTGGACGCGGCGGACGGCGCACCACACGGGACGGCGCGCGGACGGACGCGGCCGGACACGCCGACGGCCCCGCCGTCGGGCGGGGCCGTCGTGGGGCTTCGGGGGCTTCGGGGGGTGAGTCAGCCGGCGCGGCGCAGCCGTTTGCTCAGCAGGTCGGCGCGCTCCTCCTCCGACAGGCCGCCCCAGACGCCGTAGGGCTCACGCACGGCGAGCGAGTGCTCGCGGCACTCCTGGAGCACGGGGCACGCGGCGCAGATCTGCTTGGCGGCCTCGGCCCGGCGGCGTCGGGCCGCGCCGCGCTCGCCCTCGGGGTGGAAGAAGAGGGTGGGGTCGGCCTCGCGGCACTTGCCCTCGTACTGCCACTCCCAGAGGTCCATCACGGGGCCGGGCAGTCGCGAGATCTCCGTCACGGGTCCTCCTGTGGGCGACTCGGCGGGCGGGATCGCCTGCGATGGGGACCAACTTAGAACCGCTTCACAAGTTGGTCAAGCCCCTTGGGCAAAGTTCTTCGTGAACAGGTCGTTACGGGGATTCCAAGGGCCGTGACCAGAACGGGACCGGTTCAAAGCCTCCGGTGGGCGCAGACCTCGACACGGCTCCCTCGGCTCACCGGGACAGGTGGTGGCGGAGCGAGTCACTTCCTGTGCACAATCGCGTCATGTCGACGGACGGGACGGGTGGGAGCCGCGCTCCCGGACCCTCCCTGACCGTCGCCGCGGTCGCCCGACGCCTGGGGGTGGCCCCGGCCACGTTGCGGACGTGGGATCGCCGGTACGGCCTCGGCCCGTCGGAGCACGCGGCCGGCGCCCACCGCCGCTACTCGGCTCAGGACGTCGCACGCCTGCTCGTCATGCGGCGCCTCACGTTGGAGGGCGTCGCGCCGTCGGAGGCCGCACGCGCCGCGCTCACCGCTGCCGACCCGCCCACGTCCGAGGTGCACGTACCCACCACCGCCGAGGTGATGGACGCCTACTCCGACGCCGTCCCCATGGCCGCCGACCCGACAGCCCTCGCCGCCGCCGCGGGGCAGTTCGACAACGCGGCGGTGCGCTGGATGCTCACCCGTGTCGCGCCGCGGGACGTCCTCGCGTGGTGGAACGACCTCGTCGAGCCGACCCTGCGCGCGCTCGGTGACCGCGCGGCGCTGGAGCGTCCGGGGGAGAGCGTCGTCCCCTCCCTCGCCGCCGCCGCCTTCGCCGAGCTGCGCAGCCGCGCCGCCGTGGCCGCGGCCCACCTGGACGGCGACCGGCCGGTGCCGACGGTGCTCGTGGTCCCCACCGCCGACGCCCCTGACCTGCGTGCCCACGTGCTCGCCACGGCCCTCCAGGCCAGCGGCGTGCGCGCGCGCGTCCTCTCGTCGACCGCGCCCGCTGTGGTCTCCGGGGCGGTCGACCGGGTGGCGCCCGCCGCGATCCTCGTCGAGGTCGGGGCCGCAGACGGCGGG
>JAEWQZ010000120.1 GCA_023460255.1 Actinomycetes bacterium | reverse complement strand
GGCCCGACGAGACGCCCAGCCGCGGCCTTGTCGGCGGCGTCGAGCCCACCGATCGCGCGGTTCGCCAGCGCGAGCGGGCTCCGGTCCCCCGCATGCGCGAGGCGGACGGCCTTGAGCTCGTCCAGGTCGGATGCGGCGGCGGCCGCGGCCGTCGCCGCGTCGACGGCGGCGCGGACGCCGGCGTCGTCGAGGGGTGAGAGTGCGTCGGACATGGTGCCTTCCAGGGAGGTCGGGGCGCTGGTCAGTGCCGTCACCGCCCGCAGTGGGCCCGTCGGTGCGCCGTCCCCGGCTCCCGTGCGCGGATCAGCCGCGCGGCCCGCCTGCGGGCCCGCTAAATCGGCGATCAGTCCTGCGCACGGCCCTCATCCTGCCACAGCGCCCACCGCCGCCACGTGCACGACGGTGTGCAGCGCGGTCCCGCCCGGGCCCGCGCCCAGCCGCGACGCCACGAGCTCGACCTCACGCACGGGCCAGTCGGGGCCCCGGTAGAGGGCGAGGGCGTGCGCGAGGGCCTCGGGACGCCCCACCTCGGGATCCCCCGCCCCAGGGTGGACCGCCCCGGACCGCGGGCCCGCACCGTCCCGGCTCCCACGGCGGTCCCCGCCGCGGCGTCCGGCCGGCCGGGCGCGCCCCGTCCTGGCCACGGTCAGATGGGGCCGGTTGCGACCGTCGGCCGGACGGCCCAGGAGCTCCGCCCCGACGCGACCGGCCGCCGTCATCAGCGGGCCCCAGCCGTCCCCGGTGCAGCCCACCCAGAGCGTCCGGCTGTCGAAGACCCCCGCGCCGGCGAGGGTCGCCGCGAAGGGGGCCGTGGCGGCGGCCACCCCAGCGAGGTCCGCCGCCAGCTCGTCGAGGAACCCCTCGGGCACCTGGCCGTAGAAGGCCAGCGTGACGTGCCGGTCCTGCGGCGGCGTCCAGCGCAGGCCCCCTCGGGGCCGCCCCCCCGGCCCGCCCCGCACGGCGTCGAGGGCCCGCTCGAGGTGCGCCAGGGCGTCGCGGGAGGGCCGGACCGCTGCGAAGAGGCGCATCCACCTAGCATGCCCCGGCGTCCGGGGACCACGCGGCCCCGGACGCGGTGGACGGTCGTCTCAGGGGCGGGTCGGGGTCGGCTCCGGGCCAGGTCGGGACCCTCCCGGATACCGCCGCCACCGGTCGCGCGGGAGGCTGGAGCCATCCACCGACGAAGGAGAACGGATGTCCACGCTCCACGAGAGCATGACCCGCGAGGGTCTCGTTCGACCGATCCACGGCCGCGTCCTGGGCGGGGTCTGCGCCGGCCTCGGCCGGCGCTTCGGCATCGACCCCTGGCCGGCGCGCCTGCTGTTCGTCCTCGTGCTGATGATCCTGCCGGGCAGCCAGCTCCTGGTGTACCCCGTCCTGTGGATCCTCATGCCGTCCGAGAGCACGCCGCCGTACCCCTACGGCTACCCGGGTGGCTCCGCCTTCACCCAGCCCACGCAGGACTGGCAGCAGCCGACGCAGCAGTGGCAGCAGCCGACGGCACCGGTCCCCACGGGCCCGGCACCGACGGACCCCGCGGCCTGAGCCTCAGCGACCACCCCTGCGCTGGGCACGCGCGCTCGCGTAGAGGCAGAGGGCCGCGGCCGTCGCGAGGTTGAGCGACTCGGCCCGGCCGTGCACGGGGACCCGCACGACGGCGTCGGCCAGCGCACGCTCCTCCGGCTCCAGGCCCCGTGCCTCGTTGCCGAAGAGCCAGGCCGTCGGGCGTGCCAGATCGGGGACGCCCGCGTGCCGGCCGCCGCCCGGGCCCACGGCGTCCAGCAGGTCGTCGAGGTCCCACTGCCCCGCACCGTCGGCGGCGAGCACCGTCAGGCCAGCCTCGCGCAGGCTCGCGACCACCTCGGCGGGCGCCCCACCGCGCACCACGGGCAGGTGGAAGAGCGACCCCGCGGAGGCGCGCACGACCTTGGGGTTGTGCACGTCGACGCTCGCCTCGGTCAGCACGACGGCGTCGGCGCCCGCCGCGTCGGCGGAGCGGACCACCGTGCCTGCGTTCCCCGGGTCGCGGACGTGCGCCAGCACCGCGACGAGGCGCGGTCCGGCTGCCAGGACGTCCGCCGGGCCCGGGGCGAGCAGGTCGGCCACCGCCACCACGCCCTGCGCGTCCGGGCTCATCGCGTCGAGCACCTGCGCCGTGCCGGACCGCACGCGCAGCCCGGCCGCGGCGGCATCGGTGGCGAGCTCGGGGTGCCGTCGGGCGGCGTCCGGCGACAGGTACAGCTCGCGGACCCGCGCGGGTTCGCACCTGACCAGCTCGCGCACGGCCTGTGGCCCCTCGACGAGGAAGCGCCCCTGGCGCTCACGCACGGAACGCCCGGACAGCGCCCGGACCGACCGCACCCGCTCGGCGCGGGGGTTGGTCAGCTCGGGCGTCGTCCGGGCGTCCACGTCGTGCGTCACGACCGGGCGCCTCAGGCCGCGGGGGTACCGGCAGCGTTGACGTCCTCGGGGAGTGCCTCGCGGGCCAGCTCGACGAGCTTGGCGAAGGCACCCGGGTCGTTCACGGCGAGGTCGGCGAGCACGCGGCGGTCGACGCCGATGCCCGCGATCTTCAGGCCCTGGATGAAGCGGTTGTACGTCATCCCGTTCTCGCGGGCCGCAGCGTTGATCCGCTGGATCCACAGCTTGCGGAAGTCGCCCTTGCGCGCCTTGCGGTCGCGGTAGGCGTAGACGAGCGAGTGGGTGACCTGCTCCTTGGCCTTCTTGTACAGCCGCGAGCGCTGGCCGCGGTAGCCGGCCGCCCGCTCGAGGGTCGTCCGGCGCTTCTTCTGGGCGTTGACCGCCCGCTTCACGCGTGCCACGTGATGCTCCTTGGGGTGTCGGGGCTAGCGAGGACCGGCGCGCCGGGCGCGCCGCGGGCTCACTTGCCGAGCAGCTTCTTGACGGTGCGGGTGTCCGGCTTGGACAGGACCTGGTCGGTCGCCAGACGGCGCGTGCGCCGGCTCGACTTGTGCTCGAACAGGTGGCGGGCGTTCGCCTGCTCGCGCATGACCTTGCCGGTCCCGGTGATCCGGAACCGCTTCTTCGCACCGCTGTGCGTCTTGTTCTTCGGCACTGTGTGCTCTCTTCTCGTCGGTCGCCCGGTGGGGCGACGGGTCGGCGGATGGGGGTCGGAGGCCGATCGTCAGGACTCGGCGGGCGGCTTCGGCTTCGTCGCGCGCGGCTTGGCGGGCGCGGCGGGCTTCGGCGCGCTGGGCTTGGGCGGCACGGGCTTCGGCGTGGCGGCCGGCTTGGGTGCAGCCGCCGGCTTGGGCGTGGCGGCGGCCTTCGGCTCAGCAGCAGGCTTCGGCTCAGCCGCCGCCTTCGGCTCAGCAGCAGGCTTCGGCTCAGCCGCCGCCTTCGGCTCAGCAGCAGGCTTCGGC
>JAEWQZ010000119.1 GCA_023460255.1 Actinomycetes bacterium | reverse complement strand
GCCCTGGAGGGCGCGCGGGAGCGGGCCCTGGCCGGCGGGACCGTCGACCTGGCCCCCGTGGAGGCGGCCGTCGCGGGCGTGGAGGCGGACGCCCGGCGGGCCGCCGAGCGCGCCTACGTCGAGGAGTCGCTGACCGCGATCCTCGCCGGCCTCGGCTACGAGGTGGTCGAAGGCTTCGAGAAGGTGGTCCCGCGCGGTGGACGGCTCGTCCGCAAGGCCGGATGGGCGCACCACGGCGTCCGCGTGGACGTCGAGGGTGACGAGATCACCCTCGACGTGGTCCGCACCGCGCCCGAGGAGGGTGCCACGCCGGCGGCCGTGCGCGACGAGGAGGCCGAGGCGGCCTTCTGCGCCGACGTCCCGGAGCTGGTCGACAGCCTCGCGCGCGCCGGGGTGGCCCCGGGGACCGTGCACCGGATCCCGCCGGGCATCATCGCCGTGCCGCAGGTCGAGGTGCCCGCCGAGGCGGACGGCCCGCGGGCGTCGGCGGCGCGCCGCCGCGGGCAGCGCGGACGGGAGCAGAGCCGATGAGCACCCTCGACGCCCGTCGCTACACCGACCCGCGGTACCCCGGCTGGATCCGTGAGATCGACCTCGCCCTGCCGGTGAAGCCGCAGTTCATCCTCACGGGCAACGTCCGCGACCAGCACGTGCTGCCCCTGGACCACCCGCGCAGCCCGGCCCTGGTCGGCACCGTGGACATCGTCGTCGACTGCCTCGTCGAGAACGGCTTCGAGGTGGTGCTGCGCTACGACCCGGTCGACGGGGTCCAGGTCGCGCACGAGTCCACGGCCGGTGCCGCGGCGGCCGCCTTCAGCGGGGTCAAGGCCGACGGGCCGACGCGGGTCACGGTGGCCGCGCTGGCCGACCTGCTGCGCGACGTCGTCGCCGCCCCGGTCGCCGCCGCCCTGGTGATGGACTACGCCTCCCGCCTCCAGGACGAGGACCAGCCGCGGGAGCCCGAGGTGCAGCGCCTCCTCGCACAGGCGGAGAAGGCCGCGCACTCCGCGATGGCGACCACGCGGACCGCGCGCCGCCGCACCCGCCTGTTCAACCCGGTGGTCTGGGTGGTCGACCGGGAGCTCGACCTGCCGCACTGGCTCGCCGCGATCGACCAGGTCGCCGTCGTCAGCGTGCCGGTGCCGACGCTGGACACGCGCCGGGCAGCGGCGGAGCGACTCGCCCGCGCCCTGCCGGGCTTCGCGGGCCTCGACGAGGCGGGACGGGACGCCGCGGTGACCCGCTTCGCGGAGCTCACGCAGGGCATGGCGCTGCGCAGCCTCCAGGACGTGGCGGTGCTCGCGGTCGACGGCGCGATCCCCGCGGAGCGCCTCAACGACGCGGTCCGGCTCTTCCGCGCCGGCCTGCCCGACAGCCCCTGGCTCGCCCCCGAGCTGCGGGATCGGATCGCCCACGGCTCCGAGACCGTCGGGCAGGAGGTCCTCGGGCAGGACGTCGTCGTGCGCAAGGCCCTGGACATCCTCGTCCGGGCCGCGACGGGTCTGACCGGGGCGCACGCCAAGGGCCACCCCGGCCGGCCGCAGGGCATCCTCTTCTTCGCCGGCCCGACGGGCGTCGGCAAGACAGAGCTCGCCACCCAGCTCGCACGGCTCGTCTTCGGCACGGGCGAGGCGCTGACCAGGTTCGACATGAGCGAGTTCACGGCCGAGCACAGCGAGGCGCGCCTCATCGGCGCACCCCCGGGGTTCGTCGGGCACGACGCCGGTGGCGAGCTCACCAACGCGGTCCGGCAGCGGCCGTTCTCCCTGCTCCTGTTCGACGAGGTCGAGAAGGCGCACCCGCGGATCCTCGACAAGTTCCTCCAGATCCTCGAGGACGGCCGGCTCACCGACGGCAGCGGCAGCACCGTCTACTTCAGCGAGACGATCATCGTGTTCACGTCGAACCTCGGCGTCGTGCGCACGACCGAGACCGGTGAGCGCGAGCTCCTCGTCCGCCCCGGCGAGCCCTACGCCCAGATCGACGCGCGGGTGCGGGCCGCCATCACCGACCACTTCGTCAAGGAGCTGCGCCGCCCCGAGCTGCTCAACCGCATCGGGGAGAACAACGTCGTCGTCTTCGACTTCATCTCCGCGGACGTGGGCGGCCGGCTCGTCGACAAGTACCTCGCGAACGTGGTCGAGCGGGTCCGGGCGCTGCGCGGCACCGACGTGACGATCTCCGACGCGGCGCGCCGGGCCGTCGCCGAGGCCGCACTGGCCGACCTCGCCTTCGGTGGTCGCGGCATCGGCAACACGGTCGAGAACGTGTTCACCAACCCCCTCGCGCGCGCGCTCTTCGAGCGGACGGCCGGCGGGCCGGTGACGGTCGCCGCGGTGGAGCGGTCCGACGGCGTGTGGCGGGTGGTCCTGGCGTGAGGATCCTGCTCAACAAGGCGCACTTCCCGGTGACGGTGCTCGGCCCGGGCACCCGGGTCGGCCTCTGGCTCCAGGGCTGCACGATCCGCTGCCGAGGCTGCATCAGCCGCGACACCTGGCCTGCGGATCCCGAGACGGCGGTGGAGGTGGCCGACGTCCTCGCCTGGGTCCGGGGGCTTCCCGCCGACCGGGTGGACGGCGTCACGGTCAGCGGCGGCGAGCCCTTCGACCAGCCCGAGGCACTGGCGGAGCTGCTGCGCGGGCTCGACGGGTGGCGCCAGGAGAGCAGCCGCCCGGTCGACCTGCTGGCCTACAGCGGCCGCCCGCTGACGGAGCTGCGCACGGGCTTCGGCGAGGTCCTCGGGCTGCTCGACGCCGTCGTGTCCGAGCCGTTCGTGCAGGGCGCCCCCACCGACGAGGCGCTGCGGGGATCGGCCAACCAGAGCGTCGTGCCGCTGACCCCGCTCGGGCGCGAGCGGTACGCCGGGACCGGGCTGGCGGAGCAGCGCGGCCGGGTCCAGGTGGACGTGGACGACGAGACGATCTGGTTCATCGGGATCCCGCGCCAGGGGGACATGCGACGGCTCGAGGAGCAGGCCGCCGCAGCCGGCATCACGTGGAAGAGGACGTCATGGCTGACGTGAACCAGGTGCGGTGCTGGGACTGCGGCGGGGTCGTCGACGACGCCCTCGCCGCGATCTGCCCGGCGTGCGGGGCGAACCTGTACGCCCCACCGCCGCCGGTCCCGCCGCGGGCGGCTGCGGAGGAGCGGGCTCCCGCACCCGGCGGCGCACCCGACGGCGTACCCGACGGCGCACCCGACGGCGCACCCGACGCGGCGCCCCCCGGGCCGGCGGCGCCGGTCGCGCGGACGCCCGTGCTGGTCCTGCCCGACGGGACGCGGCTGCCGATCCCGGACGGCAAGCTCGAGATCGGCCGGGAGTGCGGTGCGGCGGCGGTCGACGACGCGCTCGCGCCGTACGTCGACGTGAGCAGGCGGCACGCCGTCATCGCACGTACCGGGTCGCGGCTCCTCCTGACGGAGATCAAGGAGAACAGCTTCGGCACGGAGGTCGACGGCCGACGCCTGGCCCCCTTCACGCCCGTGCCGATCGCCGCCGGGGCGCGGATCAAGCTGGGCTCCCACTGCTACCTGACCGTGGAGGAGACCGATGTCTGACTCGAACGGCCGACCGCCGAAGGGGAGGGCGCCCGCTCCCGCGACCAGGGCCGCGGACACCCCGGCCGGTCAGGGGT
>JAEWQZ010000118.1 GCA_023460255.1 Actinomycetes bacterium | reverse complement strand
TTCGCCGACGGCTCCTCCGGTGCCCGTCGTGACTCCAACCTCCAGCGCACGGGCAACGACTGGATCGAGGCCGCCTTCCGGGCCGCCCGCGCCGCCGACCCGAACGCGATCCTCTGCTACAACGACTACAACACCGACGACTGGAGCCACGCGAAGACCCAGGCCGTGTACAACATGGTCCGCGACTTCAAGGCCCGCGGCGTGCCGATCGACTGCGTCGGCTTCCAGTCGCACTTCAACGCCCAGTCGCCCGTGCCGAGCAACTACCAGACGACGCTCTCGAGCTTCGCTGCGCTCGGTGTGGACGTGCAGATCACCGAGCTCGACATCGAGGGCTCCGGCAGCTCGCAGGCGGAGAACTACCGTCGCGTCGTCCAGGCGTGCATGGCCGTCTCCCGCTGCACCGGCATCACCGTGTGGGGCGTGCGCGACACCGACTCCTGGCGCTCCGGCGGCACCCCGCTGCTCTTCGACGGCTCGGGCAACAAGAAGGCCGCCTACACCTCGGTCCTCAACCAGCTGAACTCCGGCACCGGCACCGGTGGCAACACCGGTGGCAACACCGGCGGGGACACCGGTGGCAACACCGGTGGGAACACGGGCGGGAACACGGGTGGCTGCACCGTCAGCCTGAGCAGGGCCAATGACTGGAACGACCGGTTCAACGTCACGGCCTCGGTCTCCGGCGCCAGCAACTGGCGGGTCACCTTCAACCTCGGCGGCGGCCAGAGCCTGCAGAACAGCTGGAACGCCAACGTGTCCGGCTCCTCCGGGACGCTGACGGCGACGCCGAACGGTAACGGCAACAACTTCGGCATCACGCTGTGGAAGAACGGCAACGGCAACATGCCGACGGCCACCTGCTCGACCACGTGACGGACAGCTCGGGTCCTCGGGCCTGAGCCTGCGACGCGGGCCGTCCGGCACGCCCTCCGGGGTGTGTCGGACGGCCCGTCGCATGCCCGTCAGCGGAACGCCCCGCGGGCTCGGCCGGAGGGTGTCCGGGCACGGCCGCTGCCGAGCCCTCACTAGACTCCCAGGGTGACCCAGCCTGGCCAGAGCCCGACCGCCGAGACCCTCGCCGAGACCGCCACCCGCGGGGCCAACGCCGCCGACCGGCCGGTGCTCGTCGTGGACTACGGCGCCCAGTACGCCCAGCTCATCGCACGCCGGGTCCGCGAGGCCCACGTCTACTCCGAGATCGTGCCGCACACGATGTCGGTGGCGCAGATGCTCGCGAAGGACCCCGCCGCCGTCATCCTCTCCGGGGGCCCGGCCAGCGTCTACGAGCCCGGCGCGCCCGCCGTGGATGCCGCGCTGTTCGAGGCCGGGGTGCCCGTGCTGGGCATCTGCTACGGGTTCCAGGCGATGGCGCACGCGCTGGGCGGCGAGGTCGACGCGTCGGCCGGCGGCGAGTACGGCGGGACGACGGTGGCGGTCGACCAGCCCGGGGTGCTGCTCACGGGCTCGCCGTCGGAGCAGGCCGTGTGGATGAGCCACGGCGTCGCCGTCTCCGCGCCGCCCGAGGGGTTCGAGGTGCTCGCACGCTCGGCAGGGGCTCCGGTGGCCGCGTTCGAGGACCGCGCCCGGCGCCTGTACGGCCTCCAGTGGCACCCGGAGGTCCGCCACTCCCCGCTCGGCCAGGCCGCGCTGGAGAACTTCCTCTACCGCGGCGCGGGCCTGCGCCCGGACTGGACGCCCGGGAACGTCGTGGCCGAGCAGGTCGCCGCGGTGCGGGCCCAGGTGGGTGACGCGCGGGTGATCTGCGGGCTGTCCGGCGGGGTGGACTCGGCGGTCGCCGCCGCGCTGGTGCAGCGCGCCGTCGGCGATCAGCTGACCTGCGTCTTCGTCGACCACGGGCTGCTGCGCCGGGGCGAGGCCGAGCAGGTGGAGAAGGACTTCGTCGCGGCCACCGGGGTTCGTCTGGTGGTGGTGGACGCGCGCGAGCAGTTCCTGACGGCGCTCGCCGGCGTCCGCGACCCCGAGGACAAGCGCAAGATCATCGGCCGGGAGTTCATCAGGAGCTTCGAGGCCGCCGCGCGCGACCTCGTCGCGGCGGGCGGTGCCGCGGGCGAGGAGGTCCGGTTCCTCGTCCAGGGCACGCTCTACCCCGACGTCGTGGAGTCCGGCGGCGGCGAGGGCGCCGCCAACATCAAGAGCCACCACAACGTCGGCGGCCTGCCCGACGACCTCGCTTTCGAGCTCGTCGAGCCCCTGCGGACCCTGTTCAAGGACGAGGTGCGGGCGGTCGGCCTTGAGCTCGGGCTGCCCGAGGCGATCGTCTGGCGGCAGCCGTTCCCCGGACCGGGCCTCGGCATCCGGATCGTCGGCGAGGTGACCGCCGAGCGGCTCGAGGTGCTGCGGGCGGCGGACGCGATCGCCCGCGCGGAGCTGACGTCGGCCGGCCTGGACCGGACCATCTGGCAGTGCCCGGTCGTGCTGCTCGCGGACGTGCGGTCGGTCGGCGTGCAGGGCGACGGCCGGACGTACGGCCACCCCGTCGTGCTCCGCCCCGTGAGCTCCGAGGACGCGATGACGGCGGACTGGACGCGGGTGCCCTACGACGTCCTCGCCCGGATCTCCACGCGCATCACCAACGAGGTGCCCGAGGTCAACCGGGTCGTGCTGGACGTGACGAGCAAGCCGCCGGGAACGATCGAGTGGGAGTGAGCCACCAACGCTGACCTCGGGGCCCGGCCCGGGCGGTGCCGGAACCGCGGGCTAGCCTTGTCGGGTGCGGATCCTCCACGTCTCGGACTGCTACGCCCCGCGGACGGGCGGCATCGAGTCGCAGGTCCGCGACCTGGCGCGCGCCCAGGTCCGCGCGGGGCACGACGTGCACGTCCTGACGGCGACGCTCGGCCCGCAGGGCGAGCGCGGCGGTCTCGTCGAGGACGACGACCGGGTCCAGGTGCACCGCCTGGGTGCCCGGCTGCCGTTCGAGCTGCCCGTGAACCCGGCGGCCGTGCCACGCATGCGCACGGTGATGCGGGGGCTGGCGCCCGACGTCGTGCACGTGCACGCGGGGGTGGTGTCGCCCTTCGCGTACGACGGCGCCCGGGTGGCCCACCGGGAGGGGCTGCCCCTGGCGATCACGTGGCACTGCATGCTGGACGGCGTGGTGCCGGCGGTGCGCGCGCTGGCCGGGCGGCGCTGGCGCGGACGGGTCGCGCTGTCGGCGGTGAGCGCGGCGGCCGCCGAGCGGGTGCAGCT
>JAEWQZ010000117.1 GCA_023460255.1 Actinomycetes bacterium | reverse complement strand
GCCCGGTGCCGTGGACGACGTGGACGACGCCGCCGACCCGGACGACGCAGCCGAGGCGGCCAGCGGCCGCCGCCCACCGACGAGCCGCGTGATCTCCTGGTGCACGAGGGTGTCGACCATGGCGAGGTCGCCCGGGATGGCCCGGCCGAAGACCGCCACGACCGCCTCGTCGGCGAGAACCTCGGCACGGGCCCGGTCCGCGCCCAGGCTCGCCGCGTGGGCGAGGTGGGCACGTCGCCGAGGCTCGGCCAGGACGTGCTCGAGGGCCTGGACCCTGGTGACCGTCGCGCGGCTCATGCCGCACCTCCCTGGTTCGACACGGCGAGGAGGAACACGCCCCAGCCCGGCTCGGCGGCGGTGAGCAGGGGGGTGATCTCCCCGGTGGTGGGGTCGACGACGACCAGCGAGGACTCCCCGTCACCGGTCTGGCGCGCGGCGACGACGTGCGTGGCCGAGGCACCGAGGTAGGTGAGGTGCTCCTCCCCGTAGTCCGCGGTGACGTAGGTGAGCTCGCCGTCCTCGAGGAGGACGAACTTCACGTCCACCGGAGCGTCGTTCCAGGCTCCCTGCTCCGCCCACGGGTATGGGGCGAGGACCGTGCGCCCGCCCATCTGCCAGAGCCGGACGGGGGTGTACGGCGGCGCGTACGGGTACCGCGCGAGGGTCGTCACCGTGCCGTCCAGCCCGAGGCGCCGCAGCTCCGGCACTCCGGTGACGACACCGTTGGTGTCGGGCTCGCCCGGCACGTCGCACAGGACGAGCAACGACCCGCCGTCCCACCAGTCCACGCCGTCACAGGCGCCCCAGGTGTCGGTCATCCGCGGCAGCTCGACGTCGGTCAGCGTGCGGGTGTCGAACACCACGACGCCGCTGCTCTTGCGCAGGAAGAAGCGGTCGCGGCCGGACGCCCAGACCACCTCCGGGTCGCCCGGCACCTCCGCCGACGCGAGCACGGAGCCGTCGGTGAGCGAGACGCGTTCGAGGACGGTGCGTGAGGCGCCGTCCTCCCAGTCGACCACCGAGCGCAGGACGTCGCCGTTGCCGCCGAGCCAGGCGTTCTCGGAGGACCAGGGGTCGCGCGGCACACGCTGCCCGACGGGGCGGCCGGTCTCGACGTCGACCGCCAGCCACGACGCGTCCCCGTCGTCGTAGGTCACGAAGAGCGCGACGGACGTGCCCGGCAGCCAGTCGACGAGCGACAGGTCGGTGACGTCCAGCCCTGATGCGAAGACGCCGCCATCCGGCGTCACGAGGTACAGCACCCCACGTGTCTCCGGCTCCGTGCACGGGTAGCCGCAGGTCGCCGCGAACGTGACCAGGGTCGAGCCGGCCGGGGCGGCGGCGAGCATGCCCGGCTCGAGCGGGAGGGACGTCGGGAGCAGCGCGCTCCCGGTGACCGCCGGCTGCTCGCCCGGGTCGACGTCCTCGGCCGGCGACTCCTCCGGCGTCGGGGAGACCGACGGCGTCGGCGTGCCGGCCGGCGGGACCGCCTCGGGCCGGGTGGCGGCGTAGACCCCGGCCGAGGCCACGAGCACCGCGGCGGCGGCGACGGCGGCGACACCGCCGACGCGGGAGGCCCGGCGACGCCGGACGCGCCACGCGAGCACGCGCGCCTCGCCGGTGGGGTCGAGCGTGTAGCGGGCGTCGGCGGTCGCCGACTGCTCGGTCACGTACTGGCGCAGGACCGTCTCGAAGTCGCTCATCGCACGCTCCTCCTCACGGGAACGGCAGGCCGGGGGGACTCGGCCGGGGCGGGACGCATGGTGGTCGAGGTGCGGACCGGCGTCGTGGGGGCCTCACCGGGGGCGGGCCACGTGACGCGGTCGCCGAGCAGCGCGCGCAGCTTGCCGACGCCGTCCGACAGGTAGCGGCGGACCGCGCCATCGCTGAGGCCGAGCTCGGCGGCGATGTCGGCGGTCGGCAGGTCGTCGAAGTAGCGCAGGACGACGCACGTGCGCTCCCGCGGGGAGAGCTCGCGGAGCGCGGCGCCGACGTCGATGCCGGCCGCCACCGACGCCTCGGGCGAGCGGCCGTCGGGGTCCACGAAGAGGTGGGCCCGCGCGGTCCATGCCTTGCGACGCCGGTTCCGGTCGAGGAACGCGGTGCGGACGGCGGCGCGCACGTAGCCCTCGGCGGCGTACACGTCCTCGAACGTCCGCTTCCTGGCGAAGGTGCGCACGAGCGCCTCCTGGACGAGGTCCTCCGCCTCGGACGGCGCCGCGAAGAGGCACGCGTAGCCGACGAGCGCCGCCCGGCGGTTGCGGACGACCTCGTCCAGCACCTGCTCCCACGGCGCCATCAGCGCGCCCCTCCCGGTCGGTCCGCTCCCGCACTCACACGTCCTCAACGGAGGTCATCGGCCCGGCGCTGGGGCGGCACGTCCATCGTTGCCGATCCGTGACCTGCGTCGGGGTCGACGCGCCACGGCAGCGGGGCCGGACCCGAAGGCCCGGCCCCGCCCCTTCCGTCGCCCGACGCGTCAGCGGCGTCGGGTCGTGATCACTGCACCGGGCACGTCACTTCACCGTGCACGCCGCCCCGTTCACGAGGAACAGCAGCGGCTCGGCGCCCGGCCCGGAGGTCGAGGAGCCGATGAAGCCGAAGGTCGTCCGGTCGCCCGGGCGGATCCGTGCGTTCCACGAGAGGTTCTCGCCCAGCACGACGGAGCCGACCTGGTCGAGGTCCGCGCTCCAGTGGTGGTTGATCGTCTGGGCGCCCTCGAACGCGAACCGGATGTCCCACCCGTTGACGGCGGTGGTCCCGGTGTTCTTCAGCCAGACCTGGGTGTTGAAGCCCTGCGGCCACGTGCCGTGGACGATGTAGTCCACCTCGCAGCGCGGGGCGGGCACCGGCGGGTCGGCGAGCGCGATGAGCTCGGCCGCCTGCTGGCGGAACCACTGCCCGGCGCCGGGGTCCACGACGCCCCACTCGGGGTCGACGGTGCCCGACGGGCCGAGCCCGCGGGTGCACTCGCCGTCGGACTCGCCGGGGATCTTCACCCAGAGGTACGCGTCGACCAGCGGGTTGCCGGTGTCCGTCGTCGGGCGCAGGCCCAGCCCGCGGTCGGGCGGGTTGCACCAGTCCTGCGCGTCCGGGTAGACGCCGGCCGGCGGCGTCCACGGACCCTGACCGTTGCGCGAGGTGTCGATGACGAAGTGGGTGGTCGCCTCGACCCCTGCGTAGCGCGCGTTGATGCCCGACGTGTTGAGTGCCGGGTCCGTCGCGTCGTCGCTCCACACGCCCGCGCCGCTCAGCGCGACGCCGGTCCAGGCACCGAGCAGGTCGGCGATCGCCGTGCCGTCGGGGCCGCCGTTCCAGTACTGGTTCGGGCAGCTCGCGAAGCTCCCCTGGGCGAGGCACTTGCTGATCCACGTGCCGTACTGCACGAGGTTCTCGGTGTAGTGGTAGTTGGACACGTTGAGGAAGAAGCCGTCCGCGTCGGCGACGCCGGCCTTGGTCAGGCGGTCGGAGATGTCCCCGATGTTCAGCCAGCCGGAGTGCGTGCCGTCGAGGTACACGGAGGTGTTGGCGAGCGCGCCGAGCGTGTCGACGGCGTAGTTGAGCATGGCGAAGCGCTCAGCGGCCGCCGTGTCGGGGTCCGCCTCGGCCGGCTGGCACCACTCGAGAGCGCCGTCGATGGTCGTGTACCACGGGATGATGCCGAGGCCGTCGGGCTCGAGGATCACGGCGGCCGGGCTGTCCCCGATGCCCGCGGCGACGCCGTCGATCCACGCCTCGTACTCGGCGACGGACGTCGCGCCGCCGGCGGAGTACTGCGCGCAGTCGCGGAACGGGATGTTGTAGGCGACGAGCACGGGCACCTCGCCGAGCGCCTCGGCCTGCTCGACGACGCCCGCGGCCTGCGCCTCGACCTCGGCGGGCGTGCCCCGCTCGAGCCAGGTCGCGGCCGGGTACTGCGCGAGGAGCAGGGCGTTCGTGCGGTCCTGGCCCGTCAGGCCCGCCGCCGCGTCGACGCGCGAGCTCCACATGTCCAGGTACAGGTCGGTGCCCGGGTCGAGCACGTCGTCGGCGGCTGCGGCCGTCGACGCGAACCCCAGCACGACGGCTGAAGCGGCCAGCGCGGCAGTCGCTGCCCGCCGGTGGTGCGTGGCTGATCTCATCGGTTCCCCTGGGTTGTCGGGTCGGCGCCGTCGCCGACCGGGTGGGTTGCCGGCGGGGAACGACCGGCGACGCCCCCGCGACCCCGTCAGCATGCGGCCTCGGTCTGGCCCGGTCAAGAGATCGGTGGGATCGCTCCCGTCAAGGTGGCACCGGCGGGCGGTTCGGCGCGGGCCCCGTCGTCGTGATCCCGCAGGCAGGGGCGCTGCGACGTGCACGGACGCCAGAGCGTCTCGCCATTCGGGACGGACGGTCCCCCCGGTTCCGGATGACGAGCGGCCCGGCCGTCCGTGCTGCGGGACCGGCGATGTCCGCATGCCGGGAAGGCGCTGGTCATGACCGGGAGTTATCACGCCCGTAACCGACGGCCGCGCGAACGTTTCGCGGACCGGTCGCAACTCCGCGGGTGCAGGTTGGTCAAGACCGGGTTACGGTTCGGTCACACGTCAATAGTCGTCGCGAGAGCGACGACCGGCCGCTCCGGCCGATGGTGTCCGCCACTCCCTGTGCGGGGGAGACGGCGCCGCATCGCCCCCGCTCACGCTCCGTGGGCGGGGGCGCACCATGTCGACGGGCGGTCGACGGGCGGTCGACGGGCGGTCGGCAACGCGTCACGAACGGGCCGGTCGGGACGCGGCACGCGGACCCCGAGGACCCACCGGGCCTACGCTGCGACCATGACGACCGCCGAGGCCGGGACGCCCGCCGCGCACACGCCGAGCGGACGGCGCACCACGTACCTGCTCGTCGACGGGGAGAACATCGACGCCACGCTCGGCGGCTCGATCCTGGGCACCCGGCCCGCGCCGGACCAGCGCCCGCGCTGGGAGCGGGTGCTGGAGTTCGCCCGGACCGCGTGGGGTGGCGACGACGTCGTCGGCCTGTTCTTCCTCGACGCCTCCAGCGGAACCCTGCCGATGGCGTTCGTCCAGGCCCTGACGGCCATCGGCTTCCGGCCCGTGCCGCTCGCGGGCGCACCGACGGAGAAGGTCGTCGACATCGGCATCCAGCGCACCCTCGCGGCGTTGCGCGACCGGCCCGGGGACGTCCTGCTGGCCAGCCACGACGGCGACTTCGCCCCCCAGGTCACCGAGCTGCTCACCCCGGCACGCAACGTCGGCGTCCTCGCGTTCCGCGAGTTCACCTCCACGGCGCTCGCGCACCTGGCGGACTCCGGGCTGGCGCTCTTCGACCTCGAGCACGACGCGCGTGCCTTCACCGTCGTCCTGCCCCGCCTGCGGATCATCCCGCTGGCGGAGTTCGACCCGGCCGCGTTCCTCTGACGTCGGGCCGGCGCCCCGGCGCAGCACCCGCTGGCGCCCCGGCGCCGTGAGCCCGACGATGTCGCCATGAACCGGGACGCCTCGCCCCTCGCCGACGACCGCCACGAGACACCGACGGAGCGCCTCGACCGGAACTGGAACGAGATCCTCCAGGAGCTGCGGGTCACCCAGACCGGCATCCAGATCCTCACGGGCTTCCTGCTGACCGTCCCGTTCCAGCAGCGCTTCGCCGACCTGACCGACACCCAACGCACGATCTACCTCGTGCTGGTCGTCATGGCTGCCGTCACGACCGGGCTGATGGTGGCGCCCGTGAGCCTGCACCGGATGCTGTTCCGGCGGCGGGCGAAGTCGGCGCTCGTCACGGAGGCGGACCGCTTCCTGCGGGTCGGGCTCGTCTTCCTGGCCCTGGTGGTCTCCGGGGTGGTGCTGCTCGTCTTCGACGTCGTGGCGACGCGGGCGGTCGCCCTCATCGTCTCGGGAAGCCTGCTCGGGTTCATCGCCGCCGCGTGGTTCGTCCTGCCGGTCTGGCTGGCCAGGAGCAGCCGGCGGGTCGCGGCGGAACGGTCGCCACAGCCCGGGCCGCACACCTGACGCCGGCTCAGTCGCCGGGGGTGGTGGCCGCGGGGTACTCCAGTCCGTCGGGCGCGACGCGCGCACCGGCGGAGGGCTCGTGCGCCGTCACCCGCCCGTCGTGCGCGAGATGCCGGACCGGCAGGCCCCGCAGCAGGACGACGGCGTCCGCGACGAGCCGCCGGTGGCATCGCCACCACAGGGACTCGCTGCACAGCACGGCCGTGGGGCGGGCCGTGGCCTCCGCCACGAGGTCGTCGAGCGCCGCCGCGAACTCCGGCGTGCGGGTGTGCGCCGCGTACGCCCGGAACGCGGCGACCTGCCACCAGGCGTCGCGACCGTCGGGGCCGTCGGGGCCGAGACTGGCGGCGGGCAGGCGCCGACGACCGCCCAGGCGCGGCTCCCACCGGTAGGCGATCCCCTCGTCGGGCAGCCGGGCGGCGAGCGCGTCGGAGGCGTGGTGGGGGTGCCGGCGACTGCCCGGGAAGCGACGGATGTCGACCACGCCGGTCACCCCCGCGCCACGGAGCAGGGCGGTCAGCTCGGCGGCCGACGCCGTGCCGTGGCCGAGGGTGTGCAGAGCAGGGGCGGCGCCGGGCATCCGTCCAGGGTGCCCCGGTGCGACGACGCTGTCGACACCGGGGGCGCTGACGACCCGGCCCCGACGTCACGCTCCCGCGCGCCGGGCCGGGGCGGCTCAGGCGTCGACGAGCTCCCGCTCGGCCGGGACGCCGGACAGGCGAAGCAGGCAGCGGTTGCCCTGGCCGCGGGGCACGAGGCCCTCCACGGTCAGCGGGCCCTGGTGCCGCTCGAGGATGCCGCGGGCGAGCCCGAGGTGCGCCCCGCAGATGACGCCGCGCCGCTCGCTCGAGATGTCCGCGAACGGGCAGTGGTGCAGGGCGAGCTCGACGTCGCCGTCGATGCGCTCGGGCTCGAAGCCGAGCTCCTCGAGGTGCCGGAGGAGGGCGTCCAGCTGCTCGGTGTAGTCGTGCTCCGCGTCACCCGTCGCCGACGAGCCGGGGCAGCCGAGCTCGGCCGCCCACGCGACGCCGGCCATCTCGGCAGCGGCCGCGGGCGAGTCCATCGGCTGGCCGTAGCCCTCGAGCAGCAGGGAGACCAGGTGCGCGCGCGCCTTGGAGTCGATGGCGGCGACGGCGGCCGAGTCGATCGAGCGGTAGAGCATCCGGGGGCGGCCGCGCGTCGTGCGGTGCTCGACCTCGCGCTCGACGAAGCCGCTCGCCACGAGGCGGTCAAGGTGCTCACGGGTGGTGTTGACGTGCAGCCCGACGCCGACGGCGACCTCGTCGACGGGCATCGAACGCTGCCGCTCCTGGAGGAGCTGGAGGATCTGCATGCGGCTGCCGCACGCGAGGACGCGCATCACACGGAGCTGGTGTTCACCCATGCCAGCAGTATTGACGGGGCGAGGCGGGTCAACCTGGGACCAAGGCCCTTTTGCACGGTGCCCCCTCACCCGTCCGGAGCAGCGGAGCCCCCGGACCTCAGGGGACACGGTCCGGGTGCGTCGTCAACGCGACCCGGACCGTGCAAACCCGGTCGACGGGGCCCTGGGCCCCGGTGCCGCACACGGCCTGGACGCCGCACCGCGCGCGCCCCGGTGGCGGGCGCACGCGCGGCCGCGCCCCCCGGTGGCGGGCGCACGCCACGGTGCTTGTTACAGGAGTGACGGATGTGAACGATGCGACGTCACTCCCGTCACACCTGTCACACGAGCAACAAGCACCGTGGCCCGGCCGTCAGCAGCAGGCGGCGTCCGTGCAGCAGGCGGCGTCCGTGCAGCAGGAGACGTCCGCGGAGGCGGCGACGTCGGCGGGGGTCAGGATGGTCGGATCGGTCACGGCGAGCTCCTTAGATCGATAGTGGTCGATGTCCCGATCCTTGGCGATGACATCGACACTTGTCAATATCTCTGGGAGACTGGACATATGGCACCCTCGACCGCCGCGCGACGGGCTCTCCCCCTGCTCGACCAGCCGCTCGACCAGCCGCTCGACACGCCACCCGGCCGGCACGCCGGCACGCCCGCGGCCGTCGCGTGCTGCGCGCCGCTCACCCGCGCCCCGCTCGGCGCCGAGGAGGCCGTCGGGCTCGCCGGGGTGCTCAAGGCCATCGCCGACCCGGCGCGGCTGCGCATCGTGTCGATGCTCGCGGCGAGCGAGGGCGGCGAGGCCTGCGTCTGCGACCTCACCGCGCCCCTCGGCCTCTCGCAGCCGACCGTCTCGCACCACCTCAAGACGCTCGTCGACGCCGGCCTGGTCCGCCGCGAGAAGCGGGGCGTGTGGGCGTACTTCGCGCTGGTCCCGGGCGCGCTCGACGAGGTGGCGCGCCTGCTCGCCGACGGCAGCGGCTCGGCGGGCTGACATGCCCGGCCCCGCCGCACGTGTCGCGGCCTGGCTCGCCGGCCGGCCCGGCTGGGAGCGCTGGATCGGGCCCGACGACGGCGTCGTCGTGGCACAGGCGCTCGGCC
>JAEWQZ010000116.1 GCA_023460255.1 Actinomycetes bacterium | reverse complement strand
CTCGACGTACGCGCGCGGGCGCAGCCACGCCGCGACGTCGACCCCGCCCGCCGCGGCCCCGGCCGCGGCGACGGCGCCCGCGAGGGTCAGCAGGCCCAGCACGGCGCCCAGCCCCGCCCGACGGCCTTCGCGCCGGCGGCCGACCTCGTCGTCCATCGGCCCAGTCTGACCCGCCGCACGCACGACCGCCCGCGCACCGCCCGCTACGCGTGCGGACGTCGTCCGACTGCCGGTCGGGTTTTCCCTCCACGCCGCGGGAGGGCCACGATAGGGCCGTGCTGCGCGCCCTCCTCCTCGAGAACCTCCACCCGCTGGCCACGACCATCCTGAGCTCCGCCGGGGCGGAGGTGACGTCGCGGACCGGGGCCCTGGACGAGGACGAGCTCGTCGACGCGCTCGAGGGCGTCCAGCTGCTCGGCATCCGGTCGAAGACGCAGGTGACGGAGCGTGTGCTCGATGCCGCGCCGGACCTCCAGGCGATCGGCGCGTACTGCATCGGGACCAACCAGATCGACCTGCGGGCGGCGGCCCAGCGCGGTGTCGCCGTGTTCAACGCGCCGTTCTCCAACACCAGGTCGGTCGTCGAGCTCGCCCTCGCCGAGATCATCGCCCTGGCCCGGCGCCTCACCGAGCGCGACCACGCCCTGCACGACGGCGTCTGGGACAAGACCGCCGAGGGCGCGCACGAGGTGCGGGGCCGGGTGCTCGGCATCGTGGGCTACGGGAACATCGGCACGCAGCTGTCGGTCCTCGCGGAGAACCTCGGCATGTCGGTGGTGTTCTACGACACCGCCGAGCGGCTGGCGCTGGGCAACGCCCGCCGGATGGCCTCCATGGACGAGCTGCTCGCCGTCGCCGACACGGTGACGCTGCACGTCGACGGGCGCCCCGGGAACGCCGGGCTGTTCGGCGCCGCGGAGTTCGCGAAGATGAAGCCTCGGGCGATCTTCCTCAACCTGTCCCGTGGCTTCGTGGTCGACTACGCGGCCCTGCGCGACGCGATCCTGGCCGGGAGCATCGCCGGCGCTGCCGTGGACGTCTTCCCCGAGGAGCCCAAGCGGCGCGGCGACCCGTTCGTCTCGGAGCTGCGCGGTCTGCCCAACGTCATCCTCACGCCGCACATCGGCGGCTCGACCCTCGAGGCGCAGGAGGCCATCGGCCAGTTCGTGTCGAACAAGCTGCGCGACTACCTGGCGAGCGGCTCGACGACGCTGAGCGTCAACCTGCCGAACCTCGCCCTCGACGCCCGCACGGGCTCGCACCGGTTGGCGCACCTCCACCAGAACACCCCGGGCGTGCTGGCCGGCATCAACCACCTGCTCGCCGAGCAGGGGGTCAACATCGAGGGCCAGCTCCTGTCGACCCGCGGCGAGCTCGGCTACGTGGTGACGGACATCGCGTCCGGGCTGCACCCCGACGTGGAGACGATGCTGCGCGACATGCCCCAGACGATCCGGCTGCGGGTGCTCTCCTGATCCTGCGCGGTCGTTGACGGTCCGCCGTCGTTGAGCCGGCTCGGTCGTCGACCCGGCGCCGTCGTCGAGCCGGCTCGGTCGTCGACCCGGCGCCGCCGGTGGCGGGCCGTCAGCCGGTCTTGCGCCGGAACGTGCGCCGACCCCCGCCCGTGACCTCCGAGCCGTGCACGGACCCGGTCTCCTCGCGGGCCTCCGCGCTGCGGTGGGCGGCCTGCTTCTTGCGCTCGAGCGCCTCGCGGAACTTGGCCTTGGCGTCGTCCGACGCGGCTGGGGCGCGGTCCTTGTCAGAGCTCATCTGGTCCTCCAGTCGTCGTCCCTGCCGGCCGTTCGACAGTCTGCCGTGCCCGCGCCGGACGGTCCACGGCAATTGCGCGCGGAACCGACCGTACGGGTGAGTAGGTTACGCCTCCGTAGGTTTAGGATTGCGGACGTGACGCTCGCCGACCGCCCGTGGCTCGCAACCTACGCCCCCGGCGTCCCCGCCGACCTCGAGGACCCCGCCGAGCCGCTGACGGCGGCCCTGGACCGGGCGGCGGCGACGTACCCCTCGCGCGTCGCGCTGGACTTCATGGGCGCGGTGACCACGTACGCGACGCTGCGGCGCCGGGTCCTGCACGCCGCGGAGGCGCTGCGCGAGCTGGGCGTACGGCACGGCGACCGGGTGGCGATCGTGCTGCCGAACTGCGCGACGCACGTCGTGGCCTTCTACGCGGTGCTGCGACTCGGCGCCGTCGTCGTCGAGCACAACCCGACGTACTCGGCGGACGAGCTGGCTCACCAGCTCGCCGACAGCGGCGCCACGACGGTCGTCTGCTGGGAGAACGCGGCGGCGGCCGTGCTCCAGGCCCAGCCGCGCACCCAGGTCCGCTCCGTCGTCGTCGTCGACCTCACGCGCGACCTGCCGGCCGCCAAGCGCGGCGCCCTGCACCTTCCCGTGCCCTCGGCACGCCGGGTGCGCGACGCGATGCGCGCCGAGCTGCCGGCGGGCGCCCGGGTGCTCCGCTGGCACCGGCTGGTGTCCCGCTCCCGCGCGCTCCCCGCGGACCACCCGCTCCCGGGCGCGAACGACATCGCCCTCCTGCAGTACACGGGCGGGACCACCGGGGTGCCGAAGGGGGCGGTCCTGCGCCACCGGCACCTCGTGGCCAACGCGGCACAGGGCGTGGCCTGGACCCAGCACGGGCAGGCGTCGGAGGTCATCGGCGCGGCCCTGCCGTTCTTCCACGCGTTCGGCATGACCCTCTGCCTGACCTACGCGATCCGCCTCGCGGCCACCGTCGTCGTCTTCCCGCGGTTCGACGCCGAGATGGTCCTCGAGGCGCAGCGCCGCCGTCCGATGACGTTCTTCCCCGGCGTCCCGCCGATGTTCGAGCGGCTCGCGGCCGGGGCCGTCCGCACCGGCGTGGACGTGACGAGCATCCGGCACGCGATCTCCGGGGCGATGAGCCTGCCCGCGGAGA
>JAEWQZ010000115.1 GCA_023460255.1 Actinomycetes bacterium | reverse complement strand
GCCGAGCGCCCGCCCGCGGCGGGTCGTCGGCAGCGGCCGCACCGCGGCGCCGGACGGGCCCGCGAGCAGAGGTGCGGGGTGCCCGCACAGGTACAGGTCGAGGCTGCGCCGGTCCGCGGCGACCTCGACCATGACGAGCGTCGCGAACGTCTCCGGGCGGTTGCGCTCGGTGACCAGGACGCGCTCGACCACGTCGAGCACGACGCCGGAGCCCAGCCCCGCGAGGACGCCGGTCCGCCACGCGGTGCGCAGGGTGGCGCCGAGTGCGGCCTCGTCGGGCCCGTGGCCCGCGACGTCGCCCACCATCGCCAGGACCGTCCCGTCGGGACGCTCGACGACGTCGTAGAAGTCGCCGCCGAGCAGGCCGTCCCGGCCGGCCCGGTACCCGACCTCGACGATCAGCGCCTCGTCCTCGACGACCGGGCGGGGCAGCAGCGCCCGCTCGAGGCGGGTCGTCTCGTACTCACGCACCTGCGCGCGGTACAGCTCCCGCTCCTGCTGGTCCGCGCGCGAGCGCTCGATCGCGTAGCGCACGGAGCGCAGCAGCAGCTCGGGCGTGACCTCACCCTTCACGAGGTAGTCCTGCGCGCCCGCGGCCACGGCGGCCAGGCCCTGGCCGGTGCCTGCGAGGCCGGTGAGCACGATGACGGCGGGCACGTCGGGCACCCGCAGGAGCCGCTCGAGGGCGGTCAGGCCGGACATGCCGGGCAGCCCGAGGTCGAGCAGCACGCACTCGACGTCGAGGGCCGAGCCGGCCTCGTCCAGCGTCCGCGCGCGGATCACCTGCACGGAGGCTCCCGAGTCGGCGAAGAGCTCCTCGACCAGGAGGGCGTCGCCGTCGTCGTCCTCGACGAGAAGCACCGAGAAGGGTCTCGGGCGAGTCTCGTGGTAGGGCACTGTTCCCCTTTCGCCGCCGCGGGGCCGATCTTAGGGTCGCCTGCCCTGATCCGCGCGCCGGGGTCGGACACCGCCAGGACGTCCGCCCTGCAGGCATCCACCACACACGCGCCCGCGAGGGCGGATAATGGTCGGCCGGTCGCGGGGGCGACCGGGAAGAAGGGAGCGGTGTGCGGGCCGAACACCTCCGCGAGGAGCAGACAGCCGTCGACCGCCAGTACGCCAGGCTCGACGTGCTGCGGGCGCAGACCGCCGAGCGGCTGCGACGCACACGCCGCAGCGGGCCGTCCGGGTCCCCGCAGAACCGCTCCGAGCGCGACGCCTTCGCCACCCTCTACGAGGACCGCCTCACCCAGCTGGACGCCGTCGAGCAGCGTCTCACCTTCGGCCGGCTCGACCTCACCGACGGCTCCACCCACTACGTCGGACGCATCGGGCTCACCGACGCCGACCACACGGTGCTCCTGACCGACTGGCGGGCGCCCGCCGCCCAGCCGTTCTACCGCGCGACGGCGGCCCGGCCCGACGGCGTGGTGCGCCGCCGCCACCTCGTCACGTCCGGGCGCGTCGTGACGGGTGTCGAGGACGAGGTGCTCGACCTGGACGCACTCGGGGCGGGCGGCACCGATCCCAGCACCCTGTCCGGCGAGGGCGCCCTGCTGGCGGCCCTCGCCTCCGCGCGCACCGGGCGGATGGGAGACATCGTCGCGACCATCCAGGCCGAGCAGGACGCGGTCATCCGCGCGGAGCTGGCCGGGGCGCTCGTCGTCCAGGGCGGGCCGGGCACCGGCAAGACGGCGGTCGCGCTGCACCGCGCCGCGTACCTGCTGTACGCGCACCGCCGGACCCTCGAGCGGTCGGGTGTCCTGCTCGTGGGGCCGAGCCGTGTCTTCCTGCGGTACATCGACCAGGTGCTGCCCTCGCTCGGGGAGACCGGTGTCGTCACGACGACCGTCGCGGAGCTCGTCCCGGGCGTCGTGGCGACGGGCACCGAGCCGGACGACGTCGCGGAGATCAAGGGGCGGCCCGTGTGGGCGGCGATCCTCGCCCGCGCCGTCCGCCAGCGCCAGGGGCGGGTCGCCGGCCCCCGGGAGGCCTCCCTCGACGGGCGGGTCGTCCGCATCGATCCCAGGGACGTCGCCGAGGCCGCTGCGCGGGCCCGGCGCACCGGTCAGCCGCACAACCTCGCGCGGGCGACGTTCGTCCGGGACATGCTCGCCCGCCTCGCCGAGCAGTACTCCGCGCAGCTGGCCTTCCCCCTGCCGCCCGAGGACCGCGCCGACGTCGTGGAGGAGCTGCGCACGACGCGCGACGTGCGGGTCGCCCTCAACCTCGCCTGGATGCCGCTGACGCCCCAGCGGCTCGTCGAAGGCCTCTGGACGAGCCCCGAACGGCTCGCGGCCGCCGCCCCCGAGCTGAGCGACGCCGAGCGTGCCGCCTTGCTGCGCCCCGCCGGCGCCCCGTGGACGGCCTCGGACGTCCCGCTCCTCGACGAGGCTGCCGAGCTCCTCGGGGAGGACGACCAGGCCGAGCGCGCCCAGGCGGCGCAGGAGGCGGCGCGGCGGGCCGCCGACGTCGAGTACGCGCGCCAGGTGCTCACCACCTCCGGCGCGGGCGGACTGGTCAGCGCCGAGCTCCTCGCCGAGCGGTTCGCCGACGGCGGCCCGGTGCTCACCACCGCCGAGCGCGCCGCCGGAGACCGCCGCTGGACCTACGGGCACGTCATCGTGGACGAGGCCCAGGAGCTGTCGGCGATGGCCTGGCGGATGCTCGTCCGCCGGGTCCCGACCCGCTCCATGACCATCGCCGGCGACCTCGCCCAGACGTCGTCGGCCGCGGGCGCGCGGAGCTGGGAGGACGTGCTCGGCCCGGTGCTCGGCCAGTCCTGGCGTGTGGCCGAGCTCACCGTCAACTACCGCACGCCCGCCGCCGTGGCGCGGGCCGCGCAGGACGTGGCTGCCGCCGCCGGCCTGCCGACGAGCCCGCTGACCTCCGCCCGCGAGGTGCCCGACGCCCTGGTCGTCACGCGTGCGGACGACGTCCCCACGGCCGTCGTCGAGCGCGCCCGGGCAGCCCTGGACGGCCTGGGCGCCGAGGACACGGGGAGGGTGGCCGTCGTCGCGGCGCCGAACCGGCTGCCCGAGCTGCGGGGGCTGCTGGCGGGCTCGGACGTGTCGGGGGCCATGCGGCCGTCCGGCCACGTGCTCGATGCGCGCCTCGCCGTGCTCTCGCCGCGCGAGGCGAAGGGTCTGGAGTTCGACGTCGTCGTGCTCGTCGAGCCGGCCGAGATCGCGCGCTACGGCGCGGGCGACCTCTTCGTCGCGATGACGCGCCCGACCCGGGCGCTGCACGTGGTGGCGGGCGACGAGCTGCCGACCGGGTTCCCTCAGCCCTCGCAGGGCACCTGACCGACCAGGGCGAGCCCCTGCCGGTCCCCGGGCCCGAGGTCCGCACGTGTGGCGTTCACGGGGTGCATCAGCTCGTCCGGGTCGTCGACGTGGTCGAGGCCGAGGACGTGCGCCAGCTCGTGGACGACGATCGAGCGTGCCTGCGCGGCGCCGTCGGGTCGGGCGAGCATCGCCTCGATGTCCGCGGTGTCCAGGACCACCCGTCCGGCCGCGAGCCACTGGCCGGTCCCGTCGGCGCCCGGCACCGCCGCCGAGCCCGCGACCCCGGCCACCTCGCCCGCGAGCTCCGGCAGGTGGGTCTCGTCGGACCAGGCCACGAGCACCGGCGCCCACCCCGGGCCGTACCGCTCGGGCTGGATCAGTACGCGTTCCACCGCGGGCACCTCGTCGGTGCTGCCCACGTCCTGCAGGACCAGGCCTGTCGCCGCGGACACGATCGCGACCGCCTCGGCGAGGAGCGAGTCGGCACCGGCGGGCATCCCGTCGGGCCGCACCACGTAGCGGACCGGGCGGCAGGGGTCGTACCCGACCGGTGCGCCCTCGGGCGTCGTGTGGAGGAAGGCGTGGGCGCCAGCGCTGGTGACGGGCACCGCCGGAAGCAGGCGCCCCTCCGTGGCCGGCGGCTCCGGGACGGCGACGGGCCGGCCGTCGATCTCGACGTACGCGCGTGGGCGCAGCCAGGCCGCGAGG
>JAEWQZ010000114.1 GCA_023460255.1 Actinomycetes bacterium | reverse complement strand
CCTCCGCAGGCACCGTCGCGAGCAGGCCGGGCAGGTGGGCGAGCTCGGCGACGGCGGACCGGCAGGCGGGGCAGGCCCCGAGGTGCTCCTCGAACGCCAGCCGCTCGGCGGCGTCGAGGGCGCCGAGCAGGTAGGCGCCGGCGTCGGCGGCGAACCGGTCCGGGAGCGGGCCGGCGACGGGACCGCTGCGCGGGTCGCTCATCGGGTCACCCCCATCTCCTCCAGGACCAGGCGCAGCGAGCGCAGGGCGTAGTGCGTGCGCGACTTCACGGTGCCCGGTGGCACGTCCAGCTCCGCCGCCGCCTCGGCGACCGTCCGTCCGCCGAAGTAGCAGAGCAGGAGCACCTGCCGGTGCTCGGTCGAGAGCCGGCCGAGCGCGTCGGCGACGAGCCAGCCCTCGAGCAGCCCGTCGGTCGCGGCGACCTCGCCGCGCGGCTCGGGCACCTCGTCGGCGAGCACCTCGCGGTGCGCGCGGCTCGAGCGCCAGTCGTCGATGACCAGCCGCCGAGCCACCGTGAACAGCCAGGCCCGCGCGCCGGCGGTGGTGCTCTCCAGGACCGTCCGGTCGCGCCACGCGCGCAGCAGGGTCTCCTGGACGACGTCCTCCGCCTTGGCGCGGTCCCCGCCCACGAGGCGCAGGGCGAACCCCCACAGCGCGCGCGCGTGGTCGGCGTGGAGCTCGACCATGAGGTCGGCCGGGCTGGTCGTCATGCCACCTCCCCCGGGGAGACGGGCCCGGGGGCGCCGCGGTTCACGACGCCGTCCGGGCGGCTCATCTTTCCACCCCGTCCACCGGGTGAACCGGCCGGGCCACCGGATCGTCCTTCTTGACGACGGCCCGACGCCCGGGCGGACGAGCACAGGAGGCCCGATGGAACCCGCGACCGAGCACCAGCACGCGCCGCGTCCCGCCGGCGGCGACGCGCCCGGACCTCCCACCCACGCCACCCGGGCCACCCGAGCCACGCTGCTGCGGGTCCTCGTCGCGTCGTCGGTGGCGGTCTCCGCCGTCGTGCACCTGGTCCTGTGGCAGGACGGGATGCGCGACGTCGCCGTCGTCGGACCCGGGTTCCTGGTGAACGGGATCGGGGGGATCGCGCTCGCGGTCGCGGTAGTGACGTGGCGGCACCCGCTGCCGCTGCTCGGGGCGATCGCCTTCGGTGCCGCGACGCTGGGCGCGTACGCGATGTCGATGACGGTGGGGTTCTTCGGCGTCCGGGAGCAGGTGTGGTCCCCGGAGGCCGTCGTCTCGGCCGCCACCGAGGTCGCGGCCATCGTGCTCGGTGTCGCGGCGCTGGTCGTGGAGCGGCGCCGGGCCTGACCGGGGGCCCGACCGGACGCGTGCGTCAGACCGCGTCCACCCAGCGGCGAAGCGTGGCGGCCACCTCGGCGACGTCGTCCTCCTCGCCCGCAGCGATGCGCTGGATGAGGTCGTGGGCGTCCTGCGCGGGCATCCGCAGCTCGCGCCCGTTGAGCACGTAGAAGAGCCGGGTGCTGAGCCAGCCCATCCGCCGGCTGCCTTCGACGAGCGGCCCGTTGCCGACGAGCGCGAGGAGCAGCGCCGCGGCCTTGGTGTCGAGGTCCGGGTAGATGTCCTGGCCGTACCAGGTGGCCTGCGGACGGTGCAGCGCGGCCTCGAGCACGCCGTGGTCACGGATCTCCGGGGGGCGACCGAGGCACGCCTCGACGGCGGTCAGGACGTCCTCGCGGTCCAGGTAGTCCATGCCCCTCACCTCGCCAGCAGGTCGAGCAGCTCGGCGTCCTCGGCGACGATGCGCGCCACCGCTTCGTCACGACGTCGGGTGCGGTCCGTGGCGTAGCGGCGGATCGCGTCGACGATCACCGCGTTCTGCGACCGACCCTCGCGCGCAGCGGTCTCGCGCAGGGCGGCCTGGACGTCCGGGGGGAGCCTGAGCGTGGCGGCCATGCTCCGACACTAGGCACGTGGTATCAGGCGGTACCACCGGGTGCCCACCCCTCGGACGCCGCCCCCTCGCCCCAAGCCCCCACGCTCACCCCACCCACTCCCGCCCCCCAAGCCCCCACGCAGAAGGCGGCGTCAGGTACAGATGGCGGCGCCCGAGCGCCGCGTTCTGTACGCACCGCCGCGATCTGCGGACGGGTGGGCGGGGGGCCAGGGCGCGCCGGCGAGTGGGGGCGGGAGTCAGGCGCCGACGACGCCGTCGCCCTCGACCCGCACGGCGACCTCGGGCAGCGGCTCCGTCGCCGGCCCGGACACGACGGCTCCGGTGAACGCCTCGAACACCGAGCCGTGGCAGGGACAGGCGAGACGATCGCCGTCGGGCGCCACCGTGCACCCCCGGTGCGTGCAGATGGCCGAGAAGGCGACCACCTGCCCCGCCTCCGGCTGCGCGACGACGATCTTCGCCCCGTCGGCGGTGGTCACCCCGACCGCCCCACCGACCGGGACGTCGGCGAGCGCGACGAGCGGGCCCCCCGGCGTCGCCACGGCCCCGCCCGCACCCTGCCCGCCCGGGGAGCACGCGACGAGCAGCCCGGCGCCGACGACGGACGCCCCCGCCGCCAGGACCGCCCGGCGGTCGAGCAGGCGGTGGTCGACCGGCTGGTGGTCGACCTGGCGGCCGTCGACCGGCCGGCCCGCCGAGGCGGCAGCCTCCTCCTTCGTCCGAGGCGGTGTGCGCATGGGTCCTCCCCCTGTGGTCGCCGGCGCCGGACGCGCCGCTGCCAGGGGAGACCGACGGCGCGCCCCACAGGTTCACCCGTCCGTCGCCGGCGGGTATCTCAGGGTGCGCTCAGGGACGCCCCCGATTCCCGGCGCCCCGCGCAGCCACCAGGCTGGCTCCCGTGCACACCGGACCGGTCAGCCCGCCGTCGTCGACGGCTGCTACGTTGCCGGACGTGGCCCCACCTCCCGCCGACGGCGCACCGGCCATCGTCACGCAGCACGTCACCAAGACCTTCGGCCACGTGACCGCGCTGTCCGACCTGTCGGTGGAGATGCCCACCGGCGTGGTGGGTCTGGTCGGGGCGAACGGCGCCGGCAAGTCGACGCTCATCAAGATCCTCCTCGGCCTGCTCCCGCCGACGTCGGGCGAGGCCCGCATCCTCGGGCTCGACGCCGCGACGGACGGCCTGGCCATCCGGCAGGCCGTCGGGTACATGCCGGAGTCGGACTGCCTGCCGCCCGACGTCTCCGCGA
>JAEWQZ010000113.1 GCA_023460255.1 Actinomycetes bacterium | reverse complement strand
GTCCTCGTCACTGCTCGAGGACGACCCTGGCGGACAACCCGTCGCCGTCGGTGACCCTGAACCCCCGGGTCGCGAGGTCGGCCTCGAGGACGGCCACGCGGCCGGCGCGCTCCCACCGCAGCGTCAGCCGGCCAGGCTCCGTCGGGACCACCTCGAGCCGCGCATCGAAGCCGAAGGCCGGGCAGGAGGAGCGGAAGCGCAGCAGCGTCAGCTGGTCCTGCACCAGCGGCGTCCCCAGCCGCCTGAGGGCGTCGTCGACCGTGAGGTTCGTGCGGTTGATCTCCTTGTGACCGCCGGGGCCTGCCCGCGCGACCGCCTCGTGGTCGTTCGTGCCGCCCAGCAGGTCGAGGTACCAGACCTGCGGCTTGCCCGGCATGAACAGGTGGATGGCCCGCGCGAGGACCATCGACCGCGGGTCCTCGCCGAGCGCGCTGAGGTACGTCGCGTTGACCTGGTAGTACGTCTGCCGCTGCCCGTGCAGGTTCTTGACGTGGCCCCCGCGCCCGACCACCGTCGCGATCAGGGCGTCGATGCGGTCGTCGGGCACGAGGCCGCCGAGGTCGAGGAGCGGGATCCCGTCGTGGCACCCGAGCATGCTCACGGTCCGGATCCCCTTGGTGGTGAGCTCTGCCGCCCAGCGGCCGAGCGTCTCCCCCGAGCCGGTCTCGAGCGCGTCGAGGACGAGGCCGGGCAGGAAGAAGTCGTAGGTGAGGTAGCCCTCGGCCGCGATCCGCTCGTGCGTGCCCTCGGCGTAGGGGGCGTGGATCTCCGGCAGCAGCGCGAGCCCGTACCGGTCGGCGATCTCCCGCACGCGCGCCAGCAGGTGCCACGTCTCCGGGTCGTTGAGGAAGTTGCGCCGGCCGGGTGCCTTCGGCGCGTACGCGAACGCGTCCAGCCGGACGACCGACGCGCCGTACCCCGCGAGGGTGCGCAGGGTCTCGTCGTAGAACTCCCAGACGAGCGGGGAGTCGACGTTGACGTCCATCTGGCCCAGGTAGCGGCGGGTCGAGGCGAGGACCTCGGTGACGGCGTCCCGGTACCGCTCGAACCGCCCCCAGGAGATCCCGTCCACCGGCACGCCCGCGTCGAGCGCGGCGTTGACCAGCGCGGCGAGCTCCCGCGCCGACGAGTACTGGACGCCGATCCGCTCCACGAGGGTCGGGGCGTCGATCCGCGGGTGGACGACCTCCTGGTAGAAGGTGTTCCAGTACGGCACGTCGCGGCCGTCGGGGAACCGGACCATGAGGATCGGCAGGCCCGGCTTCCGGAAGAACATGCCCTCCAGCAGCTCCGGTGCGGGCTGGACGTAGCCGGCGTCGGTCATCGCGCCGTGCCCGTCCCAGAACCGGTTCCAGTCGATGAAGAAGTCCCGGTACCGGGACGCGTCCCCGTGCCGCAGGAGGTCCCGGAACTGCGGCGAGAGCACTGAGCAGTGGTTGAGCACGACGTCGAGCTTCAGGTCGAGGCCGAGGACGCGCAGGGCGTCGAGGTCCTCCCGCGTCGCCATGAGCTCGTCCAGCCCGTAGTCGATGACGGAGAAGCCTCGGTCGAGGTCGCTGTTGAAGATGCTGGGCAGCACGTAGAACGAGTCGAAGACGCCCGCCAGCTCCGGGCGCCCGAGCAGCGCCACGGCCCCGCCGAGCCCCCCGCCGATGCTGTCGGGGTAGGCGTTGAGCATCGGCCGGGCGCTCGGAGCCGCGCTGCGCTCAGGCATCGTCGCCGCCGTCCGCCGGCCCCGGGGCCCGTCGCCGGACCTGCGGGAGGGACTCACCGTTGCGCCCCAGGACGACGGCGGCCCTCGGCGCCAGCCGCGCGAGGAGGTCCTGCTCGATCTCCAGGACCATCGTGGTGAACGGGCTGTCCGGTGCCCCGTCCCGGTTCCGGGCGCGCCGGTGCGCGAGCGTCTCGGCCGGCGTGCTGTGCAGCAGGACCGGCACGTCGACCCCCCGCAGGTGGTCGCTGAGGCCGTGGGTCCACTCGATGACGAGGACGCTCACGGGCGCAAGGTCCACGGCGTCGTACCAGAGGTCGGCGTCGGTTCGCCCCATCCGCTTGAGCCAGATCGTGGCCTCCCCGTCGCGGAAGCGTTCCACGACGCCCGACAGCTCCTCGAAGTCGATCTCGGCCGGCGTCCCCAGGTACGCCCGCAGCGCCGCCCTTCCGCGCTCCTGGTAGACCGCGAGCCACGGGGCGGAGGCCGTCGCGCCCGGGTCGGCGTCCGCCCCGGCCGCCATGAGCCGCCGGAGCTCGCCGGCCCGCTCGGCCGTGTACTCGCCGCTGTCGACGAGCCCGACGACGCCGCCCGCCCGGAAGACGCGGAGCCGCTCGGCATCGTTGTGGGCGGGGTACCGCCGTGGGTAGTTGTCCCCGGACAGCGTGTACGTGCCGACGCCCGCCGACCGCAGGTGGAACGCCAGCACCGAGGCCACCTCGGACTTGCCCACGCCCGAGCCGCCCGCGACGGCGACGACGGCGCGCGCGCTCGGGCTGTGCCGCAGGACGGGCACCAGCGCGTCCGCCACGAGGGGGAAGAGCGTCGCGGCGACGGCGGTGTGCGCCGGGGTGATCCGGACCCGGTCACCCGGCATGTCCCCGTGGGGGACGTCGCCCGGCACGGGCCCGGCCACCCACGGACGGCGGGCCGTGAGGGCCTGGACGGGGTCCGGCCTCATGCCGCGGCACCCCCGTCCGCCCCCGCGAGCAGCCGGGCCAGCCACCGCGTGCGAGCCGCGCGCGCGTCCCTGGAGAGCCGCGCCCCGGGCTCGAAGTAGTCGAACCCGTGGAAGCCTCCCGGCCACACGTGCAGCTCCGCAGCACCCCCCGCCAGCCAGATCCGGCAGGCGTAGCCCACCGCCTCGTCGCGGAAGGTCTCGGCGGAACCCACGTCGATGAAGGCGGGGGGCAGCCCGCCGAGGTCGTCGGCCCGGGCGGGCGCCGCGTAGCCCGGGACGCCGTCCGCGCCGGCGCCGGCCCCGAGGTAGGCCCGCCACGCGGTGGCGTTCGCCACCTGGTCCCACGCGCCGTGGCCGGCCATCTGGTGCGCCGAGCCCGTGTCGTTGCGGTCGTCCAGCATCGGGCAGATCAGCATCTGACCGGCGACGGCGGGGCCACCCCGGTCCCGGGCGAGGAGGCTGACGGCCGCCGCGAGCCCGCCGCCGGCGCTGATCCCCTCAACCACGATCCGGTCCGGGTCCACGCCGAGGGCGTCGCCCTCCCGGGCGAGCCACTGCAGCGCCCCGTAGGCGTCCTCGAGCGCCGCCGGGTAGGGGTGCTCGGGGGCGAGGCGGTAGCCGACGGAGGCGACGGCGCAACCCAGGTCGGCGGCCATGCCGAGCAGAGGCACGACGTCGTCCCACGCGGTGCCCGTGACGAGGCCGCCACCGTGCAGGTGGAGCAGGCACGGCACCGGGGCCACGGCGGCACGGGGGCGCAGGAGGACCACGTCGACGTCAGGCCCCGCGCCGTCGCTCGGCGCCGCGTGCACGGTGGCGACGAACGCCTCGTCAGCGGCGGCGATCACCTCCTCGGGCCCGACCGACCCCCGACGCAGGTCGGCGATCCCGTCGTCGACGAGCGCGGTCACGACCTCGTCGGCCCGGTCACGCAGGGCGATCGCGAGCTCGGGGTCGAAGGCTGGGCGGCTCGGCATCCTCATCCCTTCAGCGAGCCCTGGAGGAGCGCGCTGACGAACTGGCGCTGGAAGACGAGGAAGACGACCAGCGTCGGGGCGAGGATCAGCAGCGAGCCCGCGCACAGGAGCGGGATGTCGGTCCCCCACTGGCCCTGGAACGCGCCGAGCGCTCCGGCCATGGTCCGCTGCGCGGGGTCCGACACGAGGACCACGGCGAGCAGGAACTGGTTCCACGTCCACAGGAACAGCAGGATCGCCAGCGACGACAGCGCCGGCATCGACAGCGGCACGTGCACCCGCCAGAACATCTGCCACGTGGAGGCCCCGTCGATGCGCGCGGCCTCGGAGATGTCCTCGGGCATGTTCACGAAGTGCGCGCGCATCCAGTAGACGGCGAACGGCATGTACAGGCCGACGAGCGGCAGGATGATCGCCCATCTCGTGTTCAGCAGGCCGAGGTCCCGCATCTGGTAGTAGAGCGGCACGATCACGCCCTCGCGCGGCAACGTGAGGCCGAGCACGAACGCGATGAGGATGACGCGCGCACCCGGCGGGCGCAGGTGCCCGAGCGCGAAGCCCGCGAGCGTCGCGATGAAGAGCGAGACGGGCACGACGGCGACCTCGATGAGGAAGCTCGACCACAGCAGCGCCCCCATGTCGGCGACCTTGAAGGCGTCCACGAAGTTCGACCACTGCGGGGACTCCGGCCACTCGAGCCCGGAGGGGTAGGTGCCCGACGGGTGCAGGGCCGTCACGAAGAGGCTGATGAACGGCAGGATCGTGACCGCCATCAGGACGATGAGCATGGTGCGGCCGACCCATGCCTCACGACGGGAGACGATCACGCGTCACCTTCCCGGTTCAGCCGCTGGAGCGGGAGGACGACGAGGAGCACGAGCACCATCAGCGCGACGGCGAGCGCCGAGGCCTGGCCGATCTCGCGGTTGAAGAAGGCGAGCCGGTAGATCTCCAGCCCGGGGACGAGCGTGCGGTTGCCGGGCCCGCCCTGCGTGGAGATGTAGATGATGTCGAAGCTGGCGAGGGCCGCGATCACCGTGATGGTGACGCAGACGGCGATCTCCTGGCGCAGGCTCGGCAGGGTGATCGCGAAGAACTCGCGCCATGGACCCGCGCCGTCGATGCGGGCGGCCTCGTAGAGCGCGGGGTCGATCTTCGTCATCCCGGCCAGCAGCAGGAGCATGCACAGGCCCAGCGCGACCCACGCGCCGATGAGGCCGACGGCGGGCAGCGCCGTGTCGAAGTCGCCGAGCCAGGCGCGGGCGACGCTCTCCAGGCCGACCGCGCGCAGCACCTGGTTGACCATGCCGTTCGAGGCGTAGAGCCAGCTCCACATGATGCCGGCGGCGACCAGCGGGATGATCTGGGGCAGGAACAGCACGGTGCGGGACACGAGCGCGAGCCGACTCGTCGCGAAGCCGCGGATGGTGTTCGCGGTGAACAGGCCCAGCGCCACCGGGACGATGCTGAAGTAGATGATCAGCTGGAACGCGTTGAGGATCGAGCCGGACATCTCCGGCTCGCGCAGGATCGCCGCGTAGTTGTCCAGACCCACCCACGTGGACTCCGTGACGCCGTTCCACTCGTAGAGAGACCACTGGATCGACTGCGCCATCGGGCGCAGCACGAACATGGTGTACGCCGCCGCCGCCGGGGCCACGAGGAGCAGCGCCAGCCCGCCCCGGCGCAGGCGCCGCGCCGTGATGGCGCGGCGCCTGCTCTCCGGGCTGCCCAGAGCCGGGGGGTTCCCCTCGCGGCGGTCCGACCTGAGGCCGGTCAGCCGCTCTCGCACGTCAGCCCACCGACGACTCGTACTCGGCCTGCACGGCCTCGAGGAGCGCCGTCGGGTCGATCTCGCCGGCGACGAGCTTCTGCAGGTTCGGCGTCCAGCCCTCGGCGTACACCGAGCCGGTGGCGTTCGCGATGAAGTCCATCGCACCGTCCTGCGCACCGATCGCCGCGCCGGCGGCCAGGGTCTCCGCGGTGACGGAACCCTCGGCGACCGGCGGCATGAAGGCGTCGGCCGGGCCCATCGGGTGCGAGCCGCCGACCTCGACCGCGATGGTGCGCGCCTCGTCGTTCGTCGCGATCCAGTTCAGGAAGAACGCGGCGCACTCGGGGTTGGCGGCGTTCGCCGAGATGCCGTAGGTGAGCGGGGCGGACATCGCGCCGAACGCGCCGCCCTCCTCCACCGGGGGCATGAGGAAGAAGCCGACGTTCCCGGGCATCTGGGTGTCGAGGTTCCCGGACTCCCAGTCGCCGTTGAAGATGAACACGCTGTCGCCCTCGATGAAGCGGCTCATCATCATCGCGTAGTCCATCGAGTTGACGTCGTCGGCGAAGTAGCCCGCCTCGATCCACGACTGGAGGTGCTCGGTCGCCTCGATGTTCGTGTCCGTGACGATCGTGGCGTCGGGCTGCTGGTAGATCCAGTCGTTGATCGCGCCGGCGTCACCGTAGGAGGCCATCAGGCCCTGGAGCGGGAACGCGAGGCCGCCCGTGGCTCCACCGTTGAACTGGGCCATCGGCACCAGGCCCGCGTCCTTGGCGGCCTGGAGGTAGGAGTCGAACTCGGCGAGGGTCGCCGGCGGCTCGGTCATGCCGATCTGCGCGGCCAGCTCCTTGTTGTAGAAGACGCCGGTCATGGAGAAGTTCAGGCCCATCGCGTACAGGGGACCGCTGCCGCGCCGACCCTCGTCGTCCACCCGCATCTGCTCGAGCTGCGACGCCGGCCACTGGTCCCAGCCGAGTGCGGCCGCGTAGTCGTCGAGGTCGTACAGCAGGCCGTCGCTCGCGAGCTCCGACATCTGCGGCAGGCGCATGAGGTCCGGCGGGTCGTCGGCGAGGACCCGCGGCGCGTTCTGGGTGAGGACCGCGAACTGGTCCTCGCGCACCTCGATCGTCACGTTCGGGTACTGCTCCTGGAACTCGTCGAACAGCTCGGTGGCGAGCGGGAAGCCCGTCTCGATGTATGCCTTGAGCGTGACGGCGTCGGTGCCGCAGCTGGGCGCGGCGCTCGCCTCGTCGGTCGGGGGGGCCGACTCCTCCGGCTCCTCCGCGTCGTTCGAGGCGCCGGGCGCGCTGCAGGCCGTGAGCGCAAGCGCACCGGCCAGCAGAGCGGCCGAGAGGCCCGTCCGTCGTGCTGATCCACCAGGTCGAGACACCAGCGTCTCCCTTCATCGGAGGGTTCGGGTGTGCCGGATCCCCCTTCACGGCACTTGCTAAATCGTCTTAGCACGTGCAGTCTGTGCATCTCGATGACGACGTGTCAAGCGGCTTCACCCGGCCCGACGAGGATTCGTTACCCAATCGTGCCGACCGGGGCTGCGGGCGCCACGCCGCTCGTCGGCGTGCCCGGCACCGCCGTGCGGGCTGCGCTCGCAACTACGATGCCGCAGGACAGGAGGGGTGTGCGGTGGGCCGACGAAGGGTCACGCTCGCGGACGTCGCGGTCGCCGCGGGCGTCTCGTCGACCACTGCGTCGCTCGTGCTCTCCGGCCGTGGCGCAGAGCTGCGGATCTCCGAGACCGTGCAGCAGCGCGTGCGCGAGGTCTCCGCGACGCTCGGCTACCGCCCGAACATCCTGTCCGTGGGCCTGCGGAAGGGGTCCAGCCTCGCCCTGGGGTTCGTCTCGGACACCGTGGCGACCTCCCAGCTCGCCGGCGACCTCATCAAGGGCGCGCTGGAGTCCGCCCACGAGCGGGGCCTGATGCTCTTCATCGGCGAGACCGAGGGCGACCCCAAGGTCGAGCGGCGACTCCTGGACGCCCTCGTCGACCGGCAGGTCGACGGGATCATCCTCGCCTCGATGTTCACCCAGACCCGCCGTCTGCCGTCGGGTCTGGACCACGTCCCGGCCGTGCTCCTCAACGCGCTTCCCAGCGGACCGCACCACCAGATCCCCACCGTCGTGCCCGGGGAGCTCGAAGCCGGACGCGCGGCGGCCCGCCTCCTGCTGGACGCCGGGCACCGCGAGATCCACCTCGTCGGAGCAGGGCCGCGCGCCGTCGACACCCCGCCCGGGACGGTGGCCGGCCGCGAACGCCTCCAGGGCATCCTCGAGGTCCTGCACGACGCCGGGCTCGAGCCGGCGAGCGGCTACCTCTGCGACGACTGGCTGCCGCCCCACGGCTGGACGGCGACCCGCCAGGTCCTGGCCGGCGGGCACGCGGGCTCCGCGATCATCACCTTCAACGACCGCCTGGCCTTCGGCGCGTACCAGGCGCTCCACGAGGCCGGCCTCGAGATCCCCCGCGACATGTCGATCGTCTCCTTCGACGACGCCCCCCTCGCCGAGTGGCTACGGCCGGGCCTGACGACGTTCGCGATCCCCCACTACGACCTCGGCCGACGCGCCGTCGAGCTGCTGGTGGACTCGATCGCCCGGCCGGCCGTGGCCGACGGCGACACCGCGCCGCCCGTGCACCGCGTCCCCATGCCGCTGCGCGTCCGGGAGTCGGTGGGCCCACCCCGCGGGCCCCGCCGCGGCGGACCGCCCCTCCGCGCCGCGCCGTGACGGCGACCGGGCGCCCGCGCCTGCACTTCACCGCCACCCGAGGCTGGATCAACGACCCGCTCGGCCTCACGCACCACGACGGCCGGTACCACCTGTTCTTCCAGGCCGTCCCCGGGAGCACCACCTGGGCGACCGAGCAGCACTGGGGGCACGCGACGAGCCCGGACCTCCTGCACTGGACGCCGGCGGGGACAGCCCTGTCGCCGGGCGACGGGGACGACGGCGTGTGGTCCGGGAGCATCGCGGTGCCGGACGACGGGCCGGCCGCCCTCTTCTACACGAGCGCCCGGCACCCCGACACGCACCTGGGGCACACCCGGGTCGCCCGGCCCGACGACGTCTCGTGGCGCACCTGGACCAAGGGTCGCGTCGTCGTCACGCCCCCGGTGGACATGGACCTCCTGGCGCTGCGGGACCCGTTCGTCACGCACGACGGGACGTCGTGGCTCATGCTCCTCGGCGCCGGGCTGCGCGACGGGACGGCGACCGCTCTCGCGTACCGGTCGACGGACCTGCACACCTGGGCCTACGACGGACCGCTGGCCGAGCGGCACAGCTCCCTGACCGAGCCATGGACCGGCGAGATGTGGGAGTGCCCCCAGCTCTTCCGGGCCGGTGGGCGATGGGTCCTCCTCGTGTCCGCATGGAGCCCGCGGGGCCCGGGCCACGAGGCGTACGCCGTCGGCGACCTGGTCGGCGGGCGCTTCGTGGCCGACACCTGGCACCGCCTGACGTACGGCGACTCCCTCTATGCGGGCGCGCACTTCCGCGACGCGGCGGGCGCGCCGGGGCTCGTGCACTGGCTCCGCGGGGTCACGGACCCGGGCGGCCGATGGGCCGGTGCCCACTCGTTGCCGCACGCGGTGGACGTCGTCGGCGACCGCCTCGTCGTCCGCACCCGGCGGTGACCGCCGCGCGCGACGGTGCCGTCACGGTCGGCGCCCGGGGAACGGTGGCGCTCGCGGCCACGACCGACCTCGAGTGGACCCTGGACCGGCCCGGCGCGACGGCCTCGCTCGACATCTCGGGCGACGTCTCGGGCGACGGCGGGCCGACGCTCCGGCTCGAGGCCGCGGACGGCCGGCTCGTCGTGGGCGCCCCGGGCCTGACGGCTGCCATGCCGATCCACTCCGGGCGGGCCCGGGTCGTGCTGGACGGTCCCGTCGTCGAGGTCGTCGGCGACGAGGGCGTGCTGGCCGTGACCGTGCCCGGGCTCACCCCTCGGACGTGTCGCGTCGACGGCTCCGCAGCCGTCGAGGCGTACCCCCTGGCCTGACGCCGGCGGTCGGGCCGCTCACAGCCCGAGGTCGTCGGCGATCCGCTCGGCGGCGAGCCGACCGGACACCATCGCCGTCGGGACGCCCGTGCCCGGGTGCGTGCTCGCGCCCGCGAAGTACAGGTTCCGGTACCGCGCGTGCCGGTTGTGCGGGCGCAGGTAGGCGAGCTGGAACAAGGTGTGCGCCAGGCCGTGGGTGGCACCGCGCTCGAGGTTGTGGTGCGCCTGCCACGTGGGCGGCGTCGCCGTCGCCTCGACGGTCACGTGCTCGGGGAGGTCGCGCAGCCCGATCTCCGCGAGCCGCTCGAGGACGGCGTCCCGGGCGCGCTTGAGCTCCCCCTCCCACGCCGCCTCCTCCTGGGCGCGCCGGTCCGGGTCGTCGCCGTCGTAGCGCATGTGCCCGGTGGGCACGACCGCGATGAGCGTGTCCTTGCCGGGCGGCGCCGTCGACGGGTCGAGCCGGGTCGGGGCGTGCACGTACACCGACGGCCGCTCGGGCAGCGGCTCGTTGCGCTCGATCCGGTCGAAGTTGTCGCGGTAGGCGTCCGCGAGGAACAGGGTGTGCGGGCGGAGCTCGGGCACCGGACGGTCCAGTCCCCAGAAGAAGCTGATGGTCGAGCCGGAGAAGGTCCGGCGGCCGATCCGCTCCGCGGCGGCCCGGTCCGGCAGCAGACGGCGGTAGACGTACGGCAGGTCGGCGTTGGCGACGACGACGTCCGCGGCCAGGCGTCGGCCGTCGGCGAGCACGACGCCGTCGGCGCGGTCGCCGGCCACGTCGATCCGGCTCACGGGCGCGTCGTACTCGATCGTCACGCCCGCGTCGCGCGCGGCCTCCGCCAGCACCTCGGCGATCCGGTACATCCCGCCCGTCGGGTACCAGACCCCGTGCGCGACCTCGCTGTACGGGGTGAGCGAGAAGGTGGCGGGCGCGCTGAACGGGCTCAGGCCCATGTAGACGTCCTGGTACGTGAACGCCGCCTTGAGGCGGGGCGTCGTGAAGAACCGGCCCATGTGGCGGTAGTGCGGCAGCAGGGCGCGGATGCGCAGGGCGAGGAGGCCGTTGGCCGGTGTGACGAAGTCGGTCCAGCGGCGGAAGTCCCGGTCCACGAGCCGCGGCATCCCGAGGTGGTAGTGCCGGCGCCCCTCGTCCACGTAGCGCAGGAACCCGCCGAAGGCGCCGGGCTCCATGTCCTCCAGCTGGGCGCGCAGCGCGACGAGGTCCGACGTCATCGCCAGCCGCGAGCCGTCGTCGAACACGACGTCGTAGGTCGGGTCGACGCGGACCGGCGCGAGGGCCTCGTCCATGTCGAGCCCGAGGTGGGCCAGCTCGGCCCGGTAGAGCAGCGGCATGACGAGCAGCGTCGGGCCGGTGGAGAACGTGTGGCCCCCGCGCGTGAACTGCCCGACGCGCCCGCCCGGGCAGCGGTTCTTCTCGACGACGGTGACCCGCACCCCCCGGCGGGCCAGGTGGGTCGCGGCCGAGAGCCCGCCGATCCCCGCGCCGACGACGACGGCTGTCCGTCCGGTCATCTCGTCCCCTCCTGGGTACGCGTGCCCGCCGCCGACGCCGCGCGCCCCGCGAGCGCGGAGCGGGCCGC
>JAEWQZ010000112.1 GCA_023460255.1 Actinomycetes bacterium | reverse complement strand
GCGCGGCCGTCGTCGCCGCGCTCCGTGCCGCCCACCCGTACGAGGAGCCCGCGTTCGACGTCCTGGAGCTGGCGGCCGCGCCCGGCCGCGTCGGGGGCGGCCGCGTCGGCGACCTTCCTGCACCGGTGCCGCTGGGGGAGTTCGCGGCACGCGTCGCCGCGGCACTGCCGCCGACCGCGCAGGGGATCAGGGTGGCCGGTGACCTCGACGCGCCGGTGCGTCGGGTGGCGGTCGTGGCCGGCTCGGGGGACTCGTACTTCGACGCGGTCCGTGCCGCGGGCGCCGACGTGTTCGTCACCGGTGACCTGCGCCATCACCCGGCGCTCGAGCTGCGCGAGCGCGCGCGGTTCGAGGCCGCGCGCGGAGGGCGTGCACCCGAGGACGGTCGCCCGTTCCTCGTCGACGTCGCACACTCCGCCGGCGAGTGGCCCTGGCTCGCGCGCGCCGCTGCGAGGCTGGCGGACGACGTCCGCGACGCCGGGGCGGCCGTCGAGACGCGGGTCGCCGGCGCGCGGACCGACCCCTGGACCGCGCACGTCCCTTCACCCACCACCGGAGGAACCCCGTGACGACTGCCCCCGTGGCCGACCAGCACCGCCTCCTCGAGGTCCAGGCCCTCGACACACGGCTGGCCCAGCTGGCGCACGCGCGCGCGTCGCACCCGCAGCGCGCGGTCCTCGACAGGCTCGCCGCCCGGCTGGCCGAGCTCGACGAGTCCCTGGTGGTGGCGCGCACAGCCGTCGGCGACGTGCGGCGCGAGCTCGCGAAGGCGGAGGCGGACGTCGAGCAGGTGCGGAGCCGGACCGCGCGCGACCAGGCCCGGATCGACTCCGGCGCCGTGAGCGTCAAGGACGTCCAGGCGCTGAGCGGTGAGCTCGAGGCGCTCGCGCGGCGCCAGGCCCACCTGGAGGACGTCGAGCTGGAGGTCATGGAGCGCCTCGAGCAGCTCGAGGCGGAGGAGTCGGCGGCGCAGCAGGCCGCCGAGGCCGTGCGCGCGGAGCACGCGGCGGCCGAGGAGGAGCTCTCCCGGGCGCTCGCCGACCTCGACGAGCAGGCCGAGCGGACGACGCAGGAGCGCGCGGTCCGCGCCGCCGGGCTGGACGCGGCCCTGGTCGCGCTGTACGACCGCCTGCGCGCGCAGCTCGGCGGCACGGGTGTGGCGGCCCTGCGCGGCCACCGGTGCGAGGGCTGCCGGCTCGAGCTGAACTCGAGCGAGCTGGCACGCATCACCGCCCTGCCCGACGACGAGGTGGTGCGGTGCGACGAGTGCGGGCGGATCCTCGTGCGCGGCGCGGAGGCGCGGTGACCGCCACGCCGCGGCGCCTGGTCGTCGAGGCGGACGGCGGGTCCCGCGGGAACCCCGGTCCGGCCGGCTGGGGTGCGCTGGTGCGCGACGACGCCACGGGCCACGTCCTCGCCGAGCGGGCGGGGTACCTGGGGGTGGCGACGAACAACGTCGCGGAGTACAGCGGGCTGGTCGCGGGGCTGGAGGCGGCGCGTGCGATCGACCCCGGGGCCGCCGTCGAGGTCCGGATGGACTCGCGGCTGGTCGTCGAGCAGATGTCCGGCCGCTGGCAGGTCAAGCACGGGGACATGCGGCGCCTGGCCGAGGCCGCACGAGCGGTGCTGCCGCCGGACCAGGTGAGCTACACGTGGGTGGAGCGCGCGGCGAACACCCGGGCCGACGCGCTGGCGAACCAGGCGATGGACACGCGGGCCGGCGTCGTGCGCGACCACGCGGCGGCACCGGACGCCCCCGCGTCGCTCGTCGTCGCCGACTCGGGCGCGGCGCGGACGTCGGCGGAGCTCGACCCGCACCCGCGGCCCTCGGCCCGGCAGCGGCGTCCGTCCGGCGCGTACGTGCGCTTCGACGACGACGAGCCGCTCACCGTCGTGCTGCTGCGCCACGGCGAGACGCAGATGACGGCGACCAAGGCGTACTCGGGCTCGTCGGTGCCGGGGCCGGAGCTCAACGCACGCGGTCGTACGCAGGCGGCGCAGGCCGCAGACCTGGTGTACCGGGTCGGCCGCGAGGTCTGGCCGGACGTGCCGCACCCGGCGGCGATCGTCGCCTCGCCCATGGTGCGCACCCGCCAGACGGCGGCGGCCGTGGGGCGACGTCTGGGCCTGCCGATCACCGTCGACGCCGCCTTCGCGGAGGCGGACTTCGGCGAGTGGGAGGGGCTGACGGCCGACGAGATCGAGGTGGGCTGGCCCGGGGGGCTGCGCCGCTGGCACCGTGAGGCGGACTTCCCGGCACCCGGGGGTGAGTCGATGGACGACGTCGGGGACCGGGTCCGTGCCGGCCTCGAGCGCCTGGTGGCGGACGGCGTGGACCGCACGGTGGTGGTCGTCAGCCACTCGGTGGCGATCAGGTCGGCGATCGGGGTGACCCTGGGGGTTCCGTCGGCGGTGTGGGGCTCGGTCCGGGTGGCGCCCGCATCGGTGAGCATCGTGCGGTGGTGGGAGGACGGTGCCCGGGAGGTCGCCGTGGTCGGGATGCCCACCGACGTGTGACGGGCCGGTACCCTGGCGGTGCGGATGAGTCGGCCAGGCGGCCGCGTCGGGGGAGACCCCGCCGAGGAACGTCCGGGCTCCGCAGAGCAGGGTGGTGGGTAACGCCCACCCGGGGTGACCCGCGGGACAGTGCCACAGAGAACAGACCGCCGGGACCGGTCCGCCGGACCCGGCAAGGGTGAAACGGTGGTGTAAGAGACCACCAGCGCGCCGGGCGACCGGCGCGGCTCGGTAAACCCCACCCGGAGCAAGGTCAGACAGGGAGCGTTCGAGGGCTGCTCGCCCGAGCTCCCGGGTAGGCCGCTGGAGGCGTGCGGCAACGTACGTCCGAGATGGATGGCCGCCACCGGCGCTTCGGCGCCGGGACAGAACCCGGCGTACCGGCCGACTCATCCGCCCTTCGGGGCCTGACTGCGCTCGGAGTCCGGCGAGGGGCAGCCTCGGCGCGCAGGTCAGGCGTCGAGCGGTGGCAGGGAGTCACCCTTCAGCGGATAGGAGCTCTGCGCGCCGGGCCGGGTGCAAGCGAACGCGCCCACCCGCGACGCGAAGCGTGCCGCGTCGACGAGCGACCGGCCGTCGGCGAGCTGCATGGCCAGCGCCCCGACGAAGGCGTCGCCGGCCCCGGTGGAGTCGACCACCTCGATCCTGGCCGACTGGACAGCCGTGACCACTCCACCCTTCTCGGCCACGAGGGAGCCCTCGGCTCCGAGCGTGATGACCACCGACCGCACGCCGAGGTCGAGGAGCTCGAGGGCGACCTCGGAGTGGGAGCGCTGGGTCGGTGGACTCCCATGCGGCGTGAGCGCAGCGAGCACCAGGTCAGCCTCGTGCTCGTTGACGACGAGGGGATCAGCCTGATGGATGACCTCGACCGGAACGCTGATGACCGGCGCGAGGTTGAGGATGAAGCGGCCGGTCGTCAGGGCGGCGGCACGGGACGTCGCGACCGCCGGGATCTCTCCTTGGGTGACGACGACGTCGGCTGCGCGGATCGCCTCGGCGCTGCCGTCGACCAGCCCTGCGTCGACGTGCTGGTTCGCGCCGGGCACGACGATGATCGAGTTCTCGCCACGCTCGTCGACGACCACGATGGCCAGGCCGGTGGACCCGGTGACTCGCCGGACATGCGTGTCGTCCAGGCCGGACTCCTTGATTCGCTCGAGCGCCACACCGGCATTGCCGTCGTGCCCGACGGCGCCGACCAGGGCCACTCGGGCACCGAGGAGAGCGGCGGCAACCGCTTGGTTCGCGCCCTTGCCGCCCGGACGCAGCAGCGCGGACTCGGCCGGGAGGGTCTCTCCCGGCTCCGGCCGGCGCCTCATCCGGACCGAGAGGTCGGCATTGATGGACCCGACCACGACGACGCGTCCGCTCATGGCCTGTCTACCTCCGGACCTGCGCTGATCCGGTCAGTCGCTCGACGAGGATATCCGGCAGCTTCCGGTCGGTGGCAAGGACCATCCGGGTGTGCGCACCGGGGTGATCGACGGGCCCCAGACGTTGGCCTCGCAGATCGGCGATCGTCTGTCCGCGTCCGGGTCCGTCCGTGGCGTCGACCTGGACGTCCACCCACGGCGAGTCCACCGGGACGATGCTGCCGACACCGATCGCGGCGGCCAGCGGGTCGTGCAGTGCGCTGCAGCGTCGTCCGTACTGCGGCAGGTAGAAGTCGAAGTAGAAGTCCAGGATCTCCCCGATCGCCCGGGCCAACGGCCGCTCGGAGGCGATGAGCTGGGCACGATGGGACTCCTCGAGGACGTTCTCGAGGGTGACGTCGAGCCCGACGAGCGTCACCGGCCAGGCCGCGGCCACCACCATGGCCGCGGCCTCCGGGTCGTTCCACACGTTGGCCTCCCCGACCGGCGACGCGTTGCCCGGGGCGAGCGCCGCGCCTCCCATCGACGTCACCTGCATGACCCGGGCCGGCAGCTCAGGGTCGAGCTGCAGGGCCAGCGCGAGGTTGGTCATCGGGCCGACCGAGATGATCTCCAGGCGCCCCTCGTAGTGGCGGGACAGGCGGACGATCATCTCCGCGGCGGACTCCGTCACGGGGCGGAGGTCGACGGGAGGCAGGTCGACGTTGCCCACGCCGTTGTCGCCGTGGATCTCGGTGGGCCCGCCCTGGTACTCGTGGGTCAGGAAGTGGGTGGCACCGATCGCTACGGGGACGTCCGCCCGGCCGTCGAGGCCAAGGAGGCGAAGAGTGTTCTCCGCGGCCTGGCGGGCATCGGTGTTCCCGCTGACCGTGCCGACGCCGACGAGCCGGATCTCCGGTGAGCTGAGCAGGTAGGCCAGCCCCATCGAGTCGTCGATCCCGGTGTCGCAGTCGTAGTAGACGGGCCGGATGCCCAGGCCGCCACCGTTGTCGGACGGAGTCATGACGTCCTCACCTTCTTCCCGTGCGTGCTCATCGGTGCCTAGTGCGCCTGCGGAACGGCGACCTGGGGTGCCTTGGCCGTACCGAGGGACTCCTCGGTGGGCTTGATCAACAGGCTCGCGACGAAGGCCAGAACGGTGATGGTCACGGAGATCACGAGCGCCGTGACGTAGCCGCCGCGCGTTCCCAGGCCGACGGCGGGAGCGACCAGCGCGATGCCGAGGCTCGCTCCGATGCCGAACATGGCGCCGTTGAGCCCGGGCAGGATCCCGGGTTCAGCCTTCGGGGACTGCAGGACGCCGAGCCCGTTGATCGTGGTGAGCGTGAGCCCGTAGTAGGCGATGCCGAAGAGGACGACGCCGAGGATGATCACCGGCAACGACGCCGGGACGGCCGCCATCGCGACGATGGCTGCGACGCAGATGAGCAGACCGACGCGCAGGACGCGGAGCCAGCCGTAGCGGCCGGCGAGCCAGCCGGCCACCGGGGCTGCTGCGACTCCGATCAGGGCCGCGGGCAGCAGCACGACGAGAGCCGACCTGCTCGCGCTCATGCCGAGCCCGGCGCCCTCGTCCTGGGTGAAGATGATCAGGGTGAAGTTGAGGACGGCGAAGATCCCGGAGAGCGCAAGCACGGTGGTGGCCATGACCGGCCACACCTGACGTGAGCGCAGGTGCTCCACCGTGACGAGCGGAGAGGAGACCCGCTTCTCGACGAGCCAGAAGGCGACGAACGCGACGGCGGCAAGGGCCAGGTAGGGCAGCGACTGTGGTGCCAGCCAGCCGTTCGCGGAGCCCTCGGTGACGTAGTACGTCACGCCGATCAGCCCGATCGAGAACGTGACGGCGCCCCACCAGTCCATCGTCCCGACCGAGCGGGGTGCGCCGTCGCGGGGGACGACCTTCCAGATGGCGAAGAGGCCGATGAGCCCGAACACGAAGATCGTGACGAAGATCGAGCGGTAGCCCCACGTGTCGGTGAGCAGTCCGCCCGCGTAGGCGTCGACGCCTCCCACGCCGCCGTTGACCGCGGTGATCACACCCATCGCTGTGCCGAAGGCCGCCCTGGACAGGTTCTCGTTGAGGATGATGTACGCCAGCGGGAAGGCCGCAGCCGTCGCACCCTGCAGGACGCGTCCCACCAGCAGCATGGGCAGGCTCGTGGCGACGATGGCGACCAGCGTGCCGACGGCGAGCAGACTCAGCACGATGAGGAACATCCGGCGTCGGCCGATGAAGTCGCTCCACCGCGCAAGGACCACACCGCCGACGGCGCCGGCGAGGAAGAACAGGGACACGACCTGCGAGATCGAGTCCACACTCGTCCCGAGTCGTTCCGCCATGTCCGGCAGAGCCGGGTTGAGCATGCTCGAGTTCAGCTGGTAGGAGAGCACGCCCAGGATCAGGACGGTCACCAGGGCGACGGTGCGCCCACGGGTCATCGGCGGCTTTCCCGCCTCGATTTCGGCGTTCGAAGACATGATCGAGCTCCCTTGTTCAGGATCGTTGGCGTTGGGGGAAGGTCAGGACAGAGCGTTGACCATCGTGCGGAAGAAGAGGTCCTGGTCGATCTCCTCGACGACGCGTGCGTTGGGCTCATGGCCCGACCGGTGCACGGCGTCCACGAGCATGTAGCCCTGGGTGATGCCGGGAGAGGTCTCGACGTCGACGTAGTACTCGGTGGCCTTCTTGACGATCGCCGGCTCCACCGCGATGGCGGCCGCGATCGAGTCGGGGTGGGTGCTGCCCTTCACGCCGTGCGTCTTCTCGACGTACTCGACGCTGGCCCGGTTGGCGCGCGTGAAGAAGCGCGACTGCGGGGTGTCGAGCTCCTCGATGATGCGCAGCTGCTCGGGGCTGAACCGGCCCTGCGTCATGGTCAGGTCCCAGGTCACCAGGGTGACGGGGAAGCCGGCCGCCAGGACGATCTTCGCCGCCTCGGGGTCGTGCCAGAAGTTCGCCTCGGCGGCCGCGGTGATGTTGCCGACGGCGTTGTTCGTGCCACCCATGATGAAGAGGTCCTTGACCTTCCCGGCGATCGAACGATCGGCGGCAACGGCGCAGGCGAGGTTGGTCAGCGGTGCCTGAGCGATGATCGTGAACTCACCCGGGTTGTCGTTGATGAGTCGGATCAGCGCCGTCACGGCGTTCTCGGTCTCGGGTCGCTGGGCGGCCTTCGGGAAGTTCGCACCGCCGAACCCGTCGACCCCGTGAACGTAGGACGAGTCATCGAAGGGTGCGATCAGCGGGAGGCGGCAGCCCTCGTACACAGGAACCTGTCCGCCGTAGCCGGCGACCTCGATGGTGTAGAGCGCGTTCTCGACCATCTGGTCGAAGCCGACGTTGCCGTAGTTGATCGTCACCGCTTCGACCCGTGTGTTCGGGTGCCGCAGGCCGATCATGAGGGCGAACGCGTCATCCTGGGCCGTGTCGGTGTCGTGGATCAGTCGCAGGGTCATCTGATGCACCTTTCATGGATGGGTGTGGCGGGGAGATCCCCGAGCTGGGCTAGTAGCTGTCCGATCCGGCGTCGCCGGTGACGATCGCCACGGAGTTCGACGACCCGGCGAGCGAGGCACCGGCGCGGATCAGACTGAGTGCGTGCTCGAAGGTGGAGATCCCGCCGGAGGCCTTGACCTTCACTCCTTCGGGGGCGCGTGCGACGAGGTAGGAGATCGACTCGACCGAAGCCTTCTCGATCGCGCCCGACGAGGCGTTCTTGAGGAATGCGGCACCGGCCTCGATCGACAGCTCGACGGCCGCCTCCTTCTCCGCCTCGGTCAGCAGCGGGAGCTCGAGCATGACCTTGATCGGCACACCGCAGGCCACGACACCGGCGATGTCGTTCCTGAAGTCGTCGTAGCGACCGTCCTTGAGCCAGCCGATCTGGACGCCGATGTCGATCTGGGTCGCGCCCAGGCGGACGAGCTCGGCCGCTTCGGCAGCCTTCCCGGCGGAGGTCATCACCCCGGTGGTCGGGAAGTCGAGCGCCGAGGCGATGCCGACACCGGTGCCGCGGAGCACGTCCGCGGTCACGGGCACGACCGAGCCGGCCACCATGGCGGCGTCGAAGCCGTGCTCGAGCGTCTCTTCGGCGTGCTTGATCGCCTGCTCGCGCGTGGTGCCGATGCTGATCAGGGTGTGCTGGAGGTAGGGGGCCAGCTGCCGTGGCTCGGTGATGAGCTCGGGCGCAAGACGTTCGTTCATGGGTCTTCCTTCTCGGTGAGGTGGATCTGCAGGTCAGTCGGGGAGCGCTGCGGCCAGGTCGTGCTCGCCCGCGTCCAGCAGGGCGGCGACGACTGCCGAGCGGCTCGGGAGGGCCGGTATGACGCCACGTTCGGTCACCGCAAGACCGCCACAGACAGCCCCGAGGCGCATCGCGTCCGGCAGGTCGAGCCCGTGGAAGAGCCCGACCGCCAGGCCGGCGTTGAAGGAGTCGCCGGCACCGGTGGTGTCGACGACCCGGCTCGGGCGGTACGCGGGAACCCGCAGGATCCCGCCCGCGCGAGGCGCGGCAACAGCGCCGTCGTCGCCGAGCGTCATCACGACGGTGACGTCGTAGCGGGCGCGGAGAGCGTCGACGACCTCCTCCGGCCTGCCCATGTCGTCCGGGGCGAGGCCCAGCAGGAGTGCGGCCTCGCTCTGGTTGGGGGTCAGGACGCCGACGCACGTGAAGTCGATGTGCTCGAGGTCGGGCACGGGGGCCGGGTTCAGGATGGTCAGTGCGCCGGCATCGTGCCCGAGGCGCAGGGCGCGTCCTGCCGCAGGGGCGGCGATCTCGCAGGACACCAGGACCACCGTGGCCCCGGTGAAGACGTCCGCGACGGCATCGATGTCGGCCGGGGAGATCTCGCCGAGGACCCCGTCAGCGATCACGATCCGGTTCTCCGCACTGGCGTCCGTGATGATGGCGCCGGTCATGGTGCTGCCCTCCAGCACGCGCACCCCAGTGGCATCGACGTGCTCGGTGCGCCACAGCTCGCGTCCCATGGTGCCGCCGGCGTCATCGGCGATCGCGGTGACCAGGTACACCGGCGCACCGAGCCGTGCCGTGCCTACCGCCTGGTTGGACCCCTTGCCACCGTGCGTCTCCAGAAGACGCGCGTGGCTGCGGGTCTCGCCCCCGTGGGGGGCTTGATCGACGAAGAACGAGATGCCGCGGCCGTAGCCGCCGACGACAGTCACATGCATGCTTCCTCCCTTGGCGCGCATGAACGACTGTAGACAACTATGAACAACCGTTGATGCGGTGTCAAGAGGTCGCGGACCGCAAGTTCACAGGAAGAGGGGGCTAGCCGGTACACTCACGCACATGGCGCCACTAGACAACCCTGGACTGGACCCGGACAACCACGTCCCCATGTACCTGCAGGTTGCCGCCGTGCTGCGCGACCGTGTCGAGACGGGGGAGTGGCCCGAGCACTACCGGCTGCAGTCCGAGCCCGATCTCGCACGGCGCCTCGGGGTCTCCCGTGGCACGTTGCGCAAGTCGCTCGACCTGCTCACCGGTGAGGGCCTGCTTCGGCGCGTTCACGGCCGTGGCACGTACGTCATGTCACGCAGGTTCGAGGCCCCGTTCGCCTCCGAGCTCAGCACGATCTCCGATGAGCTGGGCCGCGGCGGGAGCACGTTCACCACGGCTGTGCTCGCTCAGGACCTCCAGCCGGCATCGGCGCCGATCGCGGCACTGCTGGACCTCCGCGCGGGAGAGACCATCCTTCGACTGGAGCGGCTGCGCTCCGACGACAAGGGCCCGATCGCCTATCTGGTCAACTACCTGCGGATCGATGGCCTGGCCGGCCTCGAGAGCGTCGACTTCACCAGCAGGTCGCTCTTCGCGTTCCTCGAGGTCGACTGCCAGCTCGACATCGAGTACGGCCGACGTACGTTCACCGCGATCGCGGCCACCGACCTCATCGGATCCCGCCTCAACGTGGCGGTCCACAGTCCGATCCTTTACCTCGAGCAGATCACCTACCTCGTCGGCGGTCGTCCGATCGAGTACTCCGACGTGTGGGTGAACCCCGAGCGGATGCAGATCGGCGCCGTCGTGCACCGCCGGCCGCGTGCTGCCGCGGCCGGGAAGCCGCAGCGGCTGCGTCCGGCCGAACTGAACGGCCTTGGAGAGGTCGACGTCTCCTGACTCTGGGGGCGGTCGACCTGTCCCGTTTAGCCCGTATGCCCTGACCTTTGTGCAATTGGGATGTGCTCGCTCACATCGTGACGCGCTTTTGAACCGGTCAAGGGTAGGTCTTTTTCGCCGCGGGGCTCATGTCGGCGCGTGGTGTGCCGATAATGGTGGTGCGGGTCGAGGGTGACCTCGGCCCCGGGTGCCGGTGGCAGGCCGGTGCCGCGAACGTTGCCTAGGGGCGGGAGGCACCGATGCCTGAGTCCACGATGCTGGTCCTCGCAGGGCTCGGCGTGCTCGCCTGGCTGCTCGCGGGCGGCTGGCCCTATGCCCGCGACACGTACGTCGCCGACGACGGTCCCGTGGGACTGGGTGCCGGTGTCACGGCCGTCTGCCCCGCCTGTGTGGCGTCCGTCGCGGACGTGACGACGACTGTGGGACACGGCGCCGGACGCCGTGAGGTGCGCACCGGGCCGGATGGTGGGCCGACGGTGTCGTCCGCCGTGCCCGGGCTGCGTCCGCTCGCCGTCGGCCGGGACCAGAGCCTGCGGCTCGAGTGCCCCGCGTGCGGCAGCGCGTACACGGTGGTCGGCACCTCCCGGGAGGCGAGAGTCGTGCCCGCGCCGCGGGGGCCGGTGGACTGACCCGCGCGTGAGCGGTCAGGGCCTGAGCCGTCAGGGTGCCGGCTCCCGACCGCCGGACGCCCAGATGGCCTGGCGCTCGTGCTGCGCGGCGACCCACGGGTCGTCGAGCCGCCCGTCCACGACCGGCGCACCGGAGACGAGCGCGCTCAAGTAGGCGCGGTCCGCGTCGGCGCGGCGCCGGGCGCCCGAGGGGTCGGTCACCGTCCCGTGTCCCGGGACGACCACGCGCACGGCGTGCTCGTCGAGCGCCGCCTCCAGCAGGTCGAGCGCCCGTAGGTGCTCACCGACCGGGTCGGGCACGTCGAGGTCCAGGAGCGGGACCTCGCGGTCGGAGAGGAGGTCGCCGGCGCAGAGCACCCGGCGCTCCGGGACGACGAGGGCGGCGCTGCCCGGGCAGTGCGCACGGTGCGGGACGACGACGGTCCGCGGGCCCGACCACGGCACGGTCGCCCCCTCGTCCGGCAGCGGCGTGAGGCGCCCGATCAGGCCCGGATCATGCCCCGGGGCGTCAGCCTCGGCGTCCCGCAGGAGGGCCTCGCGGCCGTCCTGGACGATCCGGCACGCCTCGGCCGTCGCCCAGCGGGGGACGTCACCGAGCCCGGTCGACCACAGGACGTGGTCCCAGTGCGGGTGCGTGGCGAACCCCGCCTCCACGCGTGTACCACGGGCCGCCAGCGCCCCGGCGAGCCCGTCAACCTCCGCCACGGTCACGGCGGGGTCGACGACGAGGCATCCCCCGTCCGCGACGACGACCGTGCTCGTCGTCTGCCAGGTCTGCGCCGTCGCCACGAGGACGCCGGGCGCGACCTCGACCAGCGGCCTCATGCCGGTCCCTCGTCCGCAGGGCCGGTCGTCCTCGACGTGCTCGGGCCATGAGCGACGGGACGACGCAGCACGGCGGTCCCGGCGTCCAGGTCGACCTCCCACGGGGGATCGCCGTCCTCGCGCTGGACGATGTCGAGCCGCTGGCGCTCCTTCTCCTCGATCAGGTGCGTGATGCCGGGCTGGAAGATCTCGAAGACGGGCCCGAAGGCCACGCCTCCGCCGTCCGGCACCCCGTCCCCGCGCGACATCAGGTGACCGCCTCCTGGGCGGCCAGGGCAGCCGCCCCGACGATCCCGGCGGCGTTGCGCAGCGCGGCGGGGACGATCGGTGTGCGCAGGTCCAGCAGCGGCAGGAACTGCTCGTGCTTCTTGCTCACCCCGCCACCCACCACGATGAGGTCCGGCCACAGGAGGTCCTCCACCACGCGGAAGTACCGCTGGAGACGCAGCGCCCACGCCGGGAAGTCGAGCCCCTCGCGCTCGCGTGCCGCGTCCGACGCGCGCCACTCGGCGTCCTCCCCGTCGACCTCCAGATGACCGAGCTCGGTGTTCGGCACGAGGGTCCCGTCGACCACGAGGCAGGAGCCGATGCCCGTCCCGAGGGTCACCACCAGCACCGTTCCCGGCACGCCCCGCGCGGCGCCGTAGATCGCTTCTGCGAACCCTGCGGCGTCGGCGTCGTTGAGGGCGAGGACCGTGCGGTCCGTGGCGTCGCGGATCACCGCCGTCACGTCCGTGCCGATCCACGCGTCGTCGACGTTCGCCGCGGTCCTGGCCACGCCGTGCTGGATCACCGCCGGGAACGTCAGCCCGATCGGGGTGCCCATCGGCAGGTCGAACGACCCGAGGAGCTCCGCGACGGTGATCGCCACGGCCTCCGGCGTGGCCGGCTGCGGGGTCGGGATGCGCAGGCGGTCGCCGATGAGCTCACCCGTGACCAGGTCCACCGGTGCGCCCTTGATGCCGCTGCCCCCGATGTCGATGCCGAAGGCTCGCGTGGCCGGGCTCGGCCGGGTCGTGCTCACGGCAGGGTGAGGATGTCGGCGCCGGACTCGGTCACGGCGAGGGTGTGCTCGAACTGCGCGCTGCGGCGCCTGTCGCGGGTCACGACGGTCCAGCCGTCGTCCCACATCTCCCACTCGTGGGTACCCAGGTTCAGCATCGGCTCGATCGTGAAGACCATGCCGGGCTCCATGACCGTGTCGTGGTACGGCGCCGCGTCGTAGTGCGGCACCACGAGGCCCGAGTGGAACATCTCGCCGACCCCGTGGCCCGTGAAGTCCCGCACGACGCCGTAGCCGAACCGTGCCGCGTACCGCTCGATGACGCGACCGATGACGTTGATCTCCCGTCCCGGGGCCACCGCCTTCAGACCCCGCTCGAGCGCGGCCCGGGTGCGCTCCAGCAGCAGGCGGGACTCCTCGTCGACCTCGCCCACCGCGAACGTCACGCACGAGTCGCCGTGCACGCCGTCGAGGTAGGCGGTGATGTCCACCTTCACGAGGTCGCCGTCGGCCAGCACCGTCGAGTCGGGGATCCCGTGGCAGATCACCTCGTTGACGGACGTGCAGATCGACTTCGGGAACTCCACCGAGCTCGGGTGCGGGCGGTAGCGCAGCGCCGACGGGTACGCGCCGTGGTCGCAGATGAACTCGTGCCCGATCCTGTCCAGCTCGTCGGTCGTCACCCCCGCGACGGCGTGCCGCCCCACCTCGGCGATCGCCTGCGCCGCGAGCCGTCCCGCGCGCCGGATCCGCTCGATCGTCTCGGCATCCTTCACGAGGGTCCCGGACTGACGCTCGTGATCCCGCCCGACGTACTCCGGCAGCGCGACGCCCGCGGGGACCGTGCGGAGCGGGCTGATCGTCCCCGGGGTGATCACCCTCGGCGCGTGCGTCGTCGACATGCCTGGCAGTCTACGGAAGGACACGTCGACCCGATCGAGGGAGGCCCGATGACCGAGCACGGACCGATCGCCCGCTGGTTCCGGCGCTGGCGAGGAGGGTCGGGCGCGGACGGAACCCCCGACGGGCACGGCGACGAGTACTGGGTGGACCTGTCCACCGGCGCGATCGAGGCGGGCGGGCAGAGCCCCGCGGCGTCCCGCATGGGTCCGTACCCCACCCGCGAGGCGGCGCAGCACGCGTTCGACACGGCCCGGGCCCGCAACGAGGCGTGGGACGAGGAGGAGCGCCGCTGGCAGGACGACGACTGGCCCAAGGGGACGGGGCGCGCCGGCCGCTGACGACGGGCCCCGGGTTCACTCCAGGAAGCTGTGCGCCTCGTCCGGGAAGGCACCGGAGCGGACCTCGGCGTTGTACGCCGTGGCCGCCCGGACCATCTCCTCGCGTACCGCCCCGAACTGCTTGGCGAACCGCGGCATCCAGCTGGACAGGCCCGCCATGTCGGCCCACACCAGGACCTGGCCGTCGCACGCCGCGCCCGCGCCGATGCCGATGGTCGGCACGGCGAGGATCTCCGTGATCCGGGCGGCGAGCGGGGCCGGCACCATCTCCAGGACGACGGCGAACGCCCCCGCCTCCTGGAGGGCCATCGCGTCCTCCGACAGGCGCTCGGCCGCCTCGTTGCCCCGGCCCTGGACGCGCTTGCCGCCGAACACGTTCTCCGACTGGGGCGTGAAGCCGAGGTGGCCCATGACCGGGATGCCGGACGAGGTCAGGAGCCGGACGTGCTCGGCGACCCGGCGGCCGCCCTCGAACTTCACGGCCGTCGCGCCGGTCTCCTTCATCACCCGCGCGGCCGTCGCGTGCGCCTGCTGGGGCGACGCCTCGTACGAGCCGAAGGGCAGGTCGACGACGACGAGCGCCCGGCGCGTGGCGGCGGCGACGGCGCGCGCGTGGTGGATCATCTCGTCCACCGTCACGGGGATCGTGGACGAGTACCCGTAGAAGTTGTCCCCGAGCGAGTCCCCGACGAGGAGAACGTCCGTGCCGGCCTCGTCGAAGATCGCGGCGGTCGGTGCGTCGTAGGCGGTGAGCATGGTGATCTTCTCGCCACGCTCCTTGGCCTCCCGCAGGTGGTGCACACGCACCCGACGCGGTGCGGGCTGCTGGTCGGTCATCGGGTCTCCTCCGGCTCGCGCCAACGGTTCGTCACGGGCAGGCGACGGTCCCTGCCGAAGGCCAGGGCGGTCACCTTGGGACCCGGCGGGTACTGCCGTCGCTTCCACTCGGCCCTGTCGACGAGGGCGAGGACCCGGTCGACGACCTCCGGGTCGAAGCCGCGCGCGAGCAGCTCCTCCCGCCCCTCGGCGTGCTCGACGTAGGCGTCGAGCACGCGGTCGAGCAGGTGGTACGGCGGCAGCGAGTCCGTGTCCTGCTGGCCCGGTGCGAGCTCCGCCGACGGCGGCTTGGTGATCGAGCTCTCGGGGATCGGCGGGATCCCGCCCGCGGCCAGGGCCGACTCGTTGCGCCACCGGGCGAGCTCCCAGACCCGGGACTTGTCGACGTCCTTCAGCGGGGCGAAGCCGCCCACGGCGTCGCCGTAGATCGTGGAGTAGCCGACCGCGAGCTCGGACTTGTTCCCGGTGGCGAGCACGAGGTGGCCCTCGACGTTGGAGATGCCCATGAGGAGGACGCCGCGGACCCGGGCCTGGAGGTTCTCGCCGGCGACGCCGGGCAGGTCGACCTGCCCGAGGAACGCCGCGACCATCGGCTCGATGGGCTGCACGCGGTAGTCCGCGCCGATCCGCGCGGCGAGGTCGGCGGCGTCGTCCTTGGAGTGCTCCGAGGAGTGCGTGGACGGCATCGAGACACCGACCACGTTCGCCCCGCCGACCGCGTCTGCGGCGATCGCAGCCACGAGGGCGGAGTCGATGCCCCCGGAGAGGCCGAGGATCACCGACCGGAAGCCGTTCTTGCGCACGTAGCCGGCCAGCCCCGTGACGATCGCGCGGTAGATCTCCTCGTCGGGTGCGAGGGGGTCGGCGACCTCCCCGCGGGTGGTGGGCTCGCCGGCGTCGGGCAGGTCCCACAGGAGGAGATGCTCGACGAACTGCGGCGCCCGGGCGAGCAGCTCGCCGTCGGCCCCCACGACGAACGACCCGCCGTCGAACACCAGGTCGTCCTGGCCGCCCACGAGGTTGACGTAGGCCACCGGGGCCCCGGCCTCGGCGGCACGCCGGACGGCGAGCTGGGCGCGCAGCCCGACCTTGCCCTCCTCGTAGGGGGAGCCGTTGAGCACCAGGAGGAGGTCGGCGTCGCCCATGGCGGGCAGCGGTCCGCCGTCCACCCAGATGTCCTCGCAGATGACGACGCCGGCGCGACGCGGGTGCTCGGGCCCACCGAGCTCGACCACGCAGCCGGCGTCTCCGGGCGCGAAGATGCGGTACTCGTCGAACACGCCGTAGTTCGGCAGGTGGTGCTTGTCGTAGGTGGCGACGACGCGCCCGCCGCGGACGACCACCGCGCGGTTGGTGGGCCGGCCGTCGGCCGTGCGCCCGAGCGTGCCGAGCACGACGACGAGGTCGCCGAGCCCGCGGTCGACGAGACCGGTCACGACGCCCTCGAGGGCTGCGTCGGCGGCGCGGGCGAAGGAGTCGCGCAGCGCGAGGTCCTCGACGGGGTAGCCGGTGAGCACCATCTCGGGCAGGACGACGAGGTCGGCGCCCTGGGCGGCGGCCCTCGTGGCCCACTCCAGGACGAGCTCCGCGTTGCCGTGCACGTCACCCACGCACGGGTCCACCTGGGCAAGGGCGATCCGTACCATGCCGCAACACTAGCGAGCGGTGGCAGACACGCCCGTCGTGCGACGGGTCGGACACATGCCCGCAACACGCGTGTAGCAGGATGTGCGCCATGGACAGGCAAGAGGAGTTCGTCCTGCGCACCGTCGAGGAGCGGGACATCCGGTTCATCCGGCTCTGGTTCACCGACGTGCTGGGCGTGCTGAAGTCGGTCGCGGTGGCGCCGGCCGAGCTCGAGTCGGCCTTCACGGAGGGCATCGGGTTCGACGGCAGCGCGATCGAGGGCCTCACGCGCGTGTACGAGGCCGACATGCTCGCCAAGCCCGACCCCTCGACGTTCCAGGTCCTGCCCTGGCGCGGCGAGACGCACGGCACGGCCCGCATGTTCTGCGACGTGCTGACACCCGACGGCCAGCCGTCCCTCGCCGACCCGCGCCACGTCCTCAAGCGGGCCCTGGCCCGCGCGTCGGACAAGGGCTTCACCTTCTACACGCACCCCGAGGTCGAGTTCTACCTCTTCGAGGGCCCGGCGGACCCCGCCCAGCCGCTCGTCCCCGTCGACTCGGGCGGGTACTTCGACCACGTCCCCCGCGGCACGGGCCACGACTTCCGCCGCGCCGCGATCCAGATGCTCGAGTCCATGGGGATCTCGGTGGAGTTCTCCCACCACGAGGCAGGGCCCGGCCAGAACGAGATCGACCTGCGCTACGCCGACGCGCTGACCACCGCCGACAACGTGATGACCTTCCGCACGGTCGTCAAGGAGGTCGCGCTCGAGCAGGGGCTCTTCGCGTCGTTCATGCCCAAGCCGCTCGGTGCCCACCCCGGGTCCGGTATGCACACCCACCTCTCGCTGTTCGAGGGCGACCGGAACGCGTTCTACGAGCCCAGCGCCCCCCTCGAGCTCTCGCAGACCGCCCGCCGGTTCATCGCGGGCCTGCTGCGGCACTCGGCGGAGATCACCGCGATCACCAACCAGTGGGTGAACTCCTACAAGCGGCTGTGGGGCGGCGCGGAGGCGCCGTCGTACGTCTGCTGGGGGCACAACAACCGGTCCGCCCTGGTCCGGGTGCCCCTCTACAAGCCCGGGAAGGGGAACTCGACGCGCGTGGAGTACCGGGGGGTCGACTCGGCCACGAACCCGTACCTCGCCTTCGCCGTTCTCCTCGCCGCCGGCCTCAAGGGCATCGAGGAGGGTTACGAGCTGCCCGACGGCGCGGAGGACGACGTGTGGGAGCTCACCGACGGCGAGCGCCGCGCGCTCGGCATCGACCCGCTGCCCTCGTCGCTCGAGCAGGCGGTCACGATGATGGAGAGGTCCGAGCTCGTGGCGGAGACGCTGGGCGAGCACGTGTTCAACTTCGTCCTGCGCAACAAGCGCCAGGAGTGGGACGCGTACCGTGCCCAGGTCACGCCCTACGAGCTGACGCGGTACCTGCCGGTGCTCTAGCGGCCGTGGCACCGGTCCTGGTACGCCTCCCGGCCACGGGTGATGCGGCGGTCCCGGCGGTCGTCCCGTGAGCCCCGCCGGGCGCCCCGCGGCGTCGCTGCACGCCGCGCTCGTGCGCCTCGGGTTCGCGGACCCGGCGCGTGCGGAGCGGCTGCTCGCCGACGCGTCCCTACGGGGAGCGCTGGGCGCGCTCGACGAACGGTCGCCGCTGCTGGTTGCGCTCGGCACCGTCGCCTCGCCGGACGAGGCACTGCTCACGCTCACCCGGGTGTTCTCGGCGGCGGAGGGCACGCCCGCGGACGAGTCGCTGCGGGCGACGCTCGCCCGCGAGTCGGTGGTGCGCGACAGGCTGCTGGGTGTCGTCGGTGCCTCGGCAGCGCTCGGCGACCACCTGGCGCGCCATCCCGAGGACCTCGTGGCGGTCACCGACGCCGACCTGCTCCGCGCGGACCCGGACGGGGTGCGCGCGGAGCTCCTGGCCGCCGTCGAGGCGGCTGACGTCGAGGTGGCCGGTGG
>JAEWQZ010000111.1 GCA_023460255.1 Actinomycetes bacterium | reverse complement strand
GTACGGGGCCGCGTCGGGGGCCCCGCCGGCCCGTCAGCCGCGCCAGGCGTCGTTCAGCGCGAGTATCCCGCCGGCGGGGACCGTCGCGACGCGGTTGGCGCCGCTCTCCCACGTCACCCGGCCGTCGGGCTCGATCCGCACGTACTTGTACTCGACCCGCGTGCCCGCCGGCAGCGCGACCTGCGCCCGCCAGACGGGGTAGGTCGCAGCGGACAGGGCCACGCCGCTCGCCGGGCTCCACCCGCCGAGCGCCGGGTGGTCCCCGACGACCCGGATGTTCTGGCCCCACGTCGTGGTGGCGTGGACGGCGACGTCGACGGTCGCGCTGGTGCCGCCGCCCGCCATGGCGTCGACGTGCAGCGCCAGCGCGGTCCTGGCGGGGACGCTCGCGGTGAACGTGCCGCCCGCGCCGACCGTCACGACGGCGCCCGAGCACCCGGTGTCCGTCGGCACGCCGCTCTGCACGTCGCAGTACCGGCCCGCCGGCAGCGACGTCGTGAACGTCCGGCTCAGGGTGGCCCCCTCGTGGTTGATCACGACGTACCCGCGGTCCCCGCGACCGAACGCGATCTGGTCGTTCCCGTTGTCCCACCACTGCACCACCGGCGCGGTGTCGACAGCGTTGCGGAAGCCGACCATGGACGCGATCTCGCGCCAGGCGTGCTGGCAGCGCCACCCGTCGGCGTAGCAGACGGCGTCGCGCACGGTGCCGTCGGGGTTCTGCGGGGCGCCCGCGTCCCGGTCGCCGAACGCGTACCCGGAGTGCACGCTCGGGTGCCCGTACGGCCAGGCCAGCATGAAGACGTTGGCGAGCGTGTAGGTCGCGCCCCACGTCTCGTTGAGGGTCTCCCCGTTGCGCTCGGTGTCGTGGTTGTCGACGAAGACGCCCGCCTGGGCGCTGGGCATGAGCCCCCACGCCTCGCCGAACGTGCGCAGGTAGGCGAGCCGCTCGTTGCCGAAGATGCGCCGCAGCTCGCGCCCGTAGTCGAACTCGTGCACGTCGCCGTTGCCGAGGTAGTCGGTGTCCCTGACGGCCTCGCCCGCCGCGCCGATCACCTCCTGGACGAGGTAGACGCCCGGGTCGCTGAGGCGGCTGCGGATCGCCGCGATGTCGGCTGCCGGGATGTGCTTGGCAGCGTCGATCCGGAACCCCCGCACCCCGAGCGAGATGAGGTCGTTCAGGTACGCCGCGATGCGGTCCCGCACGTAGGGTGCCTCCGTCGCGAGGTCGGCGAGCTGCACGAGGTTGCAGTTCTGCACCTCCCAGGCGTTGCGGTAGTCGGCGATGTCGCGCCGGCAGGAGTGGAAGTCGGCGTCGGAGTAGGTCCCCGGGTAGGAGTAGTGCGAGAAGGGCGAGCCGGCGAAGCCGACGCCGCCCGTGGGCTTGCCGCTCATGTGGTTGATCACGGCGTCGACGACGACCTCGACGCCTGCGGCACGGCAGGTCGCGACCATCGCGGCGAACTCCGCGCGCGTGCCCAGCTTGGACTCCAGCCGATAGCTCACGGGTTGGTACGACGTCCACCACTGGCCACCCGTCACGTGCTCCTGGGGCGGCGAGGTCTGGACGTAGCCGTAGCCGGCCGGGCCGAGCGTGGTCGTGCACTCACGGGCGATCGCGTCCCAGGTCCACTGGAACATCACCGCCACGACCTCGTCGTCGTCCGGCGGGGCCGCCTGTGCCGCGGGCGCGACGGCGGCACCACCGCCCACCATGGCCAGCGTGGCGCCGAGCGCCCCCACGACCAGCGCCGTCAGCGACCGGCGCGTCCTGCTCACGAGCGTTCGTTGCATGGTCCCCCCCGTCGGGTCCCCGTCGACCCGTCCACGGCCCCCGCTCCGTCGCGGCGACCTCCGGACTGCAAGATCGGCGCAATAGCGTCGCAATCTTGCAGCAAGTGCTTGCACGGTAGGGCGACCAGGCCGGGCGGCGCAAGGGTCGGGCACACCCGATCGGGTGGGCGACCCAGCCCTCGCTACCGACCGGTACGCCCGCGTGGCAGGATCTGCCGGGAACCCGATCCCGAGGAGCATCGCCGTGCCCGCTGAGAACCTCACCCGCGTCGAGGCCGCCGAGCGAGCCGCCGTGGTCGACGTCCACTCCTACGACGTCACGCTCGACCTCGCCACCGGCCCCGAGACCTTCGCGTCGACCACTCTCGTGCGGTTCGCCGCGACCCCCGGGGCTGCGACGTTCATCGACCTCATCGCGCCGGCCGTGCAGCGGGTGGAGCTCAACGGGCGCGCGCTCGACGTCGCGGAGGTCGTCGCCGACTCGCGGATCGCCCTGACCGACCTCGCCGCCGAGAACGAGCTGCTCGTCGTCGCCGACTGCGCGTACATGACGACCGGTGAGGGGCTGCACAGGTTCGTCGACCCGGTCGACGGCGAGGTCTACCTGTACTCGCAGTTCGAGGTCGCCGACAGCCGCCGGGTCTTCGCCGTCTTCGAGCAGCCCGACCTCAAGGCCGTGTTCCGCTTCACGGTGACCGCCCCCGCGCACTGGACGGTGATCTCCAACTCCCCCACGCCCGTCCCCGAGCCCGCGCCGGGCGTGAACCGCAACGGCGGGCGCGACGAGGGCACCGCCACCTGGACGTTCGCGCCGACGCCCCGGCTCTCCAGCTACGTCACGGCCGTCGTCGCGGGCCCGTACCAGGGCGCGACGGGGACCCTGACCAGCCGGGACGGCCGCGAGATCCCCCTCGGTGTGCTGTGCCGCGCCTCGCTCGTGGAGCACCTGGACGCCGACGAGATCATGGCCGTCACGCGCGCGGGCTTCGCGTTCTACGAGGACCTCTTCGACCTGCCCTACCCCTTCGCGAAGTACGACCAGATCTTCGTGCCCGAGTTCAACGCGGGCGCGATGGAGAACGCGGGCGCCGTCACCTTCCTCGAGAGCTACGTCTTCCGGTCGAAGGTGCCCGACGCCCTCGTCGAGCGGCGCGTCGTGACGATCCTGCACGAGCTGGCCCACATGTGGTTCGGCGACCTCGTCACGATGCGCTGGTGGGACGACCTGTGGCTCAACGAGTCGTTCGCCGAGTACGTCTCCACCCTCGCCACCGCCGAGGCGACGCGCTGGCACGCCGCGTGGACGACCTTCTCCGCGATGGAGAAGTCCTGGGCCTACCGGCAGGACCAGCTGCCCTCGACCCACCCGATCGTCGCCGACATCCGCGACCTCGAGGACGTCGAGGTCAACTTCGACGGCATCACCTACGCCAAGGGCGCCTCGGTGCTCAAGCAGCTCGTGTCCTGGGTGGGCCGGGACGCGTTCTTCGCCGGCGTCCGGGCGTACTTCCGCCGGCACGCCTGGGGCAACACCGAGCTCGCCGACCTGCTGCGCGAGCTGGAGGCCACGAGCGGCCGCGACCTGACCGCGTGGTCCGCGCTGTGGCTCGAGCGCGCCGGCGTCACCCTCCTGCGGCCCGACGTCACCACCGACGAGGACGGCCTGCTGACGTCGCTCGTCGTGCGGCAGGAGGTGCCGGCGGAGCACCCGGTCCAGCGGCCGCACCGCCTGGCCGTGGGCGGCTTCGACCTCCAGGCGGCTGAGGAGGGCGGCGCGCCGCGTCTTGCGCGGGTGCTGCGGACCGAGCTCGACGTCGACGGCCCCGCCACGCCGGTGCCCGACCTCGCGGGCCGGCCCCGGCCTGCCCTGCTGCTCGTCAACGACGACGACCTCGCCTACGCGAAGATCCGGCTCGACGACGCATCGCTGGCGGTCGCCGTGGAGCACCTGCACACGTTCGAGGAGTCGCTGCCCCGCGCCCTGGTCTGGGGCGCCGCCTGGGACATGACCCGCGACGCCGAGTGGGGCGCGCGCGACTTCGTCCGGCTCGTCCTCGGCAACGTCGCGTACGAGACCGACTCCTCGGTCGTCCAGACGCTGCTGCGCCAGCTCGTCACCGCCCTCGACCTGTACGTCGCGCCCGAGCACCGCGCCACCGCGACGCGGGACGCGGCGGACCGGCTCTGGGAGCTCGCCCGCGACGCCGCGCCGGGCAGCGACATCCAGCTCCAGCTCGTC
>JAEWQZ010000110.1 GCA_023460255.1 Actinomycetes bacterium | reverse complement strand
CCTCCGCGGGGCCGTCCGGCGCCGGGGGCGACGGGTGCGCCCGGGCGACCGGCCCGACGGCGGCGCCCCGTCCGACGCCGTGGCCCCGCAGCGTCCTCATGCCTGGACCGCGTCGAGGTCGGTGGCGAGCATCTCCGCGAGCCGGTCGAGCGCCTCGTCGGCGCCCTCGCCCTCGGCGGCGATCGTCACCTCGTCCCCGTGCTTGACCGCGAGGGCCATCACCCGCAGGATGCTGGCCGCGTCCACCGCTGGACCGTCCCCCTTCGCGATGGTCACCTTCAGCCCCGCCGCCGCCGCGGCCTGCGTGAACAGCTTCGCCGGGCGGGCGTGCAGGCCGACCTGCGACGCGACGACGACTGTGCGCTCAGCCATGGTGCTCCTCCGTCCCTGGCCCGACGCTACGCGTCAGGGCTCGATCGTGACCTTGATGCCCGTGCCCCCGCTGACGATCCCGATGCCGTCCAGGGCCTGCTCGAGGGGCAGCCGGTGCGTGATGAGGTCCGCGACCGGCACCGTGCCGTCGGCGATGAGCGCCAGCGCCCGCTTGTTGTGCTCCGGGCTCGAGCCGTTCGCACCGACGATCGTCAGCTCGCTGTAGTGCACGAGGTTGGAGTCGAGCGTGATCGTCGGCTTGTCCTTGGGCAGACCGCCGAAGAAGCTGATCCGCCCGCCGCGGGCGAGCATGGACAGCGCCTGCTCCTGGGCCGCACCGGAGGCGGCGGCGGTGATCGCGACGTCCACGCCGCGCCCGTCGGTGAGCTCCCGGATGCGCGCGACGGCGTCCTCGTCAGCGGCGCAGATCGCCGCGTCGGGGTGCACGATCCGAGCGGCCAGCTCGAGCCGCTCGCGGCTGAGCTCGACGAGGAACACGCGCGCGGCGCCGTAGGAGCGGGCGAGCCGGACGTGCAGGCAGCCGATCGGGCCGGCCCCGACGACGACGACGTCGTCCCCCGGGTCGATCCGCACGAGCTCCTGGGCGTTGAGGGCGCAGGCCAGTGGCTCGGCGACGCTGGCCTCGGCGTAGCCCAGCCCGTCGGGGAGCCGGTTCAGGCCGTCGACGCGCAGCACGTTCTCGGGCACGACCATGAACTCGGCGAACCCGCCGTCGAAGTGGTAGCCCATGGAGACCTGGTCCGGGCAGATGTTCATCTGGCCCTTGGCGCAGAAGGCGCACGTCCCGCAGGGGATCGCCGCGATGACCTGGACCCGGTCCCCGGGCGCCCAGCCGGGCACCTCGGCCCCGACCTCGACGACCTCCCCCGCGATCTCGTGCCCCATCACGCGCGGCGGGTGGATGTGGTGGTGGCCGAACCTGCTGATCTTGACGTCGGTGCCGCACATGGAGCAGGCACGGACGCGGATCTTGACCTCACGAGGGCCGGGCGAGGGCTCGGGAGCGTCCTCGAGTCGGACGTCACCGGGCGCGTGGAACCGCAGGACTCTCATCGTTCTCCTCGTTCGGCTGGTGCGGTGCCGTCGTCCGGGATCTCGTCCGGCGCCGGCGTGAGCATGGCGAGCACCCGGTCGGGCGTGGTCGCCTCCCGGAGCGCGGCTGCGCGCTCGGGGTCGAGCAGGATCTGGGCGAGCTCGGCGAGGATGTCGAGGTGCCCGTCGCCGACGGCGGCGATGCCGATGCAGACGGTGACGGTCTCGCCGTCCCAGTCCACGCCGTCGGGGAACCGCAGGAAGCACAGCGCGTCGCGGCGCACCGCCGCCTTGCCGGCGAGGGTCGCGTGTGGGATCGCGACCCCCTCGCCGATGTAGGTGGAGACCGACTCCTCGCGCTCCAGCATCGCCGGGACGTACTCGGGCGCCACCGCGCCCGTGTCGACCAGGGCCTGCCCGCACGCGCGGATCGCGTCGGCCTTCCCGGCCGCCCGCTCGGCCAGGCGGATGGCGCCTGGCGCGAGCAGGGCGGCCGGTCCGGTCGCCGACCGGTCAGACATCGATCGTCGTCCCCTGCTGGATCGCGGTGACGACCTTCGTCACCGCCGGGTCGCCGAGGAACAGCTGGAACGGCACCACCGGGGTGTCCCCCGCGACACCGCGCGCCCGCTCGGCCAGGCCCGCGTGGGTGAGCACGAGGTCGGCGTCGTCCGGGATCTGGGCGACGGGTGTGTGCTCGACGCTCACCCCCTGCTTCGCCAGCTGCTTGCGCACGGTGCTCGCGAGCATCGCGCTGCTGCCCATCCCGGCGTCGCAGGCGATGACGAGCTTGCGGACGGCCGCACCGTCGATGGTGGTCATGGCTGCTCCTTCGATCGGTCAGGTGCCGGGCTCGGGGCGCGGCTCGGTGGTGGTACCGGTCGTGGTCCCGGTCGTGGTCCCGCTGGTGGATGCCGTCGCCGGCACGCCGGCCTTGGACGCCTGCTTGCGCTCGGCGACCTCACGCCGGGCGGCATCCAGCTCGGCGGCGGCGTCGTCGCCCTCGACGGGCTCGGCCTTCTCCGCCCGGCCGAAGCCGAGCAGGAACGCGGCGGCCACGAAGCTGACGACCGCGCCGGCGAGCACGCCGGCGTACACGCCCAGGTGGTCGCCACGGGCGGCGACCGCCGAGTAGGCGAAGATGCTCCCCGGTGACGCCACGCCGGACAGGCCCACACCCGTGACGACGAACGTGAGGATGCCCGCGGCGCCGCCCAGGATCATCGCGAGGATGAGGCGCGGCTTCATGAGCACGTACGGGAAGTAGATCTCGTGGATGCCGCCGAGGAAGTGGATGACGATGGCGCCGGGCGTGGACGCGCGCAGGGCGCGAGGCCCGAACAGCATGAAGGCCACCAGCAGGCCGAGGCCCGGCCCGGGGTTCGACTCGAGCATGAACAGGATCGACTTGCCCTGCTCGGCGACGTCGGCCGAGCCGAGCGGCGTCAGCACGCCGTGGTTGATCGCGTTGTTGAGGAACAGGACCTTGCCGGGCTCGATGAAGACCGAGGCGAGCGGCAGGAGGTTGTTCTCGACGAGCCAGCCGACGGCGGACTCGGCACCGTCCATGAGGACCTGGACGACGGGGCCGATGCCGTAGAGCCCGCCCACGGCGAACGCGCCGCCGAGGATGCCGGCCGTGAAGTTGTCGATGAGCATCTCGAAGCCGGCGGTCACCCGAGGCTGGACCCAGGCGTCGATCTTCTTCATCACCCAGGCGGCCAGCGGGCCGGCGATCATCGCGCCCAGGAACATCGGGGTGTCGGCGCCCACGATGACGCCGATCGTCGCGACGGCGCCGACCACGCCGCCACGGATGCCGTGCACGAGCCGACCCCCGGTGAAGCCGATGAGCAGCGGCAGCAGGTAGGTGATCATCGGGCCGACGAGGCCGACGTGCGCCGTGCCGTCCGGGCCCTCGAAGCCGCCGAGCTCCGGGACGGGCGTCCAGCCCGTCTCGATGAACAGGGCGGTGATGAGGCCCCACGCGAGGAAGGCGCCGATGTTCGGCATCACCATCCCGGCCAGGAACGCGCCGAACCGTTGGACGGAGGCCTTCACCCCCGTCCCGGTGACGGTCGGTGTGTACGTGCTCATCTGGGACTCCTTCGTGCCAGGGGAGGCCGGGCGGGGTCACCCGGTTCCGACGAGTGGTGCAGTGATGCAGGCGTCCAGCTCCTCCGCGGTGAGGACGCGCACCGCGGCGAGGTCGATGTCCCGCGGGCCTGGCATCTGGCTGCCGGGCAGGCGGACGGCAGCGGCACCCCAGGCGAGAGCCTGGGCGAGCGCGGCGCAGGCGACGACGGCGCGGCCGTCGCCGGTGTCGGGTCCGCCGGCCTCCGCCGCGTGGACGGCGCCGAGG
>JAEWQZ010000109.1 GCA_023460255.1 Actinomycetes bacterium | reverse complement strand
AGCCGAGGGTGCCCCAGGCGCGCAGCACGTCGGCGGTCGGGGCGGCGGCGAGGTGGGCGGGCGTCGGCCAGCGGTCCAGCCACTCACGCCAGACCGGCAGCACCCGGGCCACGGGCGTCTGCTGGAGCATCACCTCGCTGACGAGCACGCCCCACGGCGTGCGGTCGGGCGCCCGCCAGGGCAGGTCGCGCGCGTGGGCCGCGTACCAGGCCAGCACGGGGTCGACGAGGGCGCGCACGTCCCGCATCATCTCCCGACGCGCGGGGGTGGCGCTGACGTCCGGCCCGGCGCGGGTGCGCGGGGCCGGACCGTGTCCGGCGCGGCTCCCCGGACCGGCCGGTCCCCGGCCGTACCGTGGGCGCAGGAGGGAGGCGCCCTGTGAGCTCGGTTCTCCGCTCGCTCGACCCGCAGCCCCGGTGGGTGTACCTGCTGCGCCGGACGCTGGTGGCCGTGGGTCTCGTCGTCGCGCTCGTCCTGGCGTTCGTCCTCATCCGTGCGATCACCGGCGGTGGGGGCGACGACGAGCCCGAGGCGCCTCCGGCGAGCGAGGCTCCCGCGCCCGACACCGAGTCCGACGACGACGCGGACGCGGGCGCCGCGGCGGCCTGCGAGGCGGCCGACCTCCAGCTCGCCCTGACGGCCGACGCCACGACCTACGCCGCCGGCGCGAACCCCACGTTCACGGTGACGATGACGAACATCGGGGACGGCAGCTGCACCGTCGACGCGGGCAGCGCTGCCGTCGACGTGCTCGTCACGTCGGGCTCGGACCGGATCTGGTCGGCGCTGGACTGCGCGGCGGCCGACGCCGAGGGCGCGGAGCGGATGCTCCTGCTCACCGAGGGCGCCCAGGAGTCGGCGGTGGTGGCGTGGAGCCGGGTCCGCTCGAACGCGACGTGCGACACGGGCCTCGCCGCCCCCCGGCCCGGCACGTACCACGCCGTCGCGTCGCTCCAGGGCGCGTCCAGCGGGGACCTGGTCTTCACGCTCGAGTGATGGCGAGCGTGGACGCGTGCACGTGCGACGTACTAGGCGCCGCGGCGGTCAGACGTAGCGCTCGAGGATGCTGGACTCGGCCAGCCGCGACAGGCCCTCGCGGACCGCGCGCGCCCGCTGCTCACCGACGCCGTCGACGGCCATGAGCTCGTCGATGCCCGCGGCGAGCAGCTTCTGGAGCCCGCCGAAGTGGCCCACCAGCCGGTCGACGATCGAGCCGGGCAGCCGCGGCACGCGTGACAGCAGCCGGTAGCCGCGCGGGGCGACGGCGCCGTCGAGCGAGTCGTCCGGGCCGGCGAGGCCGAGGATGCGGGCGATGTGCGCGAGGTCGAGCAGCTCGTTGGAGTCCAGGCTCGTCAGCTGCCCCTGCACCTCCGTGTGGTGGCGTCCGCCCTTGCCCGGGTCCACGTAGTCCCGCACGACGAGGTGCCGGTCCGACCCGATACCGCCGATGAGCTCGTCGAGCTGGAGCGCCATCAGCCGGCCGTCGGTGCCGAGCTCGACGACGTACCCCTCGATCTCCTCGGAGATGCGGCGGACCATCTCCAGGCGCTGCACCACGGCGACGACGTCCCGCACCGTCACCAGGTCTTCGATCTCCAGGGCGGACAGCGTGCCGCTGACCTCGTCGAGGCGGGCCTTGTAGCGCTCGAGCGTCGCCAGCGCCTGGTTCGCGCGGGAGAGGATGACGTCGGTCTCCTCGAGCACGTACCGCTGGCCGCCGACGTACAGCGCCACGATCCGCATCGACTGGCTCACGGAGATCACGGGGAACCCCGACTGCTTGGCGACGCGCTCGGCGGTGCGGTGCCGGGTGCCGGACTCGGTGGTCTCGATCGTGGGGTCCGGGAGCAGCTGGACGGCGGCCCGGACGATGCGCGCCGCGTCCCGGTCGACGATGACGGCGCCGTCCATCTTCGCGAGCTCGCGCAGGCGGGTCGCCGAGAACGGGACGTCGAGGATGAACCCGCCCGAGCACATCGCGTCCACCACGCGGTCGTGCCCGAGCACGATGAGCGCGCCCGTCCGGCCGCGCAGGATCCGCTCGAGACCGTCGCGCAGCTCGGTGCCGGGTGCGACGGCGGCGAGCGTTGCGCGCAGCTCGTCGGAGGCGCGCTCGGTAGGGACCACGGGGTAAGGGTACGCGGGCGACCGTGGGCGCCGGAGGCCCGCTCGCGGTGCGTCGGGCTGCTGCGGCAGATTCACCCGGCCACCCGGTCGGCGGCGAGGTCAGCGGGCGGGGTCAAGGGGCGCGGTCAGCGGGCGCGGTCAGCGGCCTGGACCCACGGCCAGATGGACGGCGTGCCGCACGTCCCGCGCCTCGAGCACCGTCAGCCCGGCCGGGGGCGCGCCCTCGAGCGACCCCTCCGGCACGACGGCGACCGTGAACCCGAGGCGGCGCGCCTCGGCCAGGCGCCGCGGCAGCCCGACGACGGCACGCACCTCGCCCGCCAGGCCCACCTCGCCGAAGGCCACGAGCCCCGGCTGCACGGGGGAGTCGACGGTGCTGCTCGCGACCGCCAGGGCGAGGGCCAGGTCCGCCGCCGGCTCGACGACGCGCGCACCCCCGACCGTCGAGGCGTAGACGTCCTTGTCCGACAGCGGCACGCCGCCGCGGCGCTGGAGCACGGCCAGGACCATGGCGAGCCGGCTCGAGTCCAGGCCGCTGGTGGTCCGGCGCGGGTTGCTCAGCAGCGTCGGCGCGACGAGCGCCTGGATCTCGGCGGCCAGCGGGCGCCGACCCTCCAGCGTCACGGTGACGCAGGTGCCGGACACGTCGTGCACTGTCGTGGACAGGAACAGCCCGCTCGGGTCGGGCAGCTCGACGACCCCGGTGTCCGTCAGGTCGAAGCAGCCGACCTCGTCCGTCGCGCCGTACCTGTTCTTGGTCGCGCGGATGATCCGCAGCCGGGAGTGCCTCTCGCCCTCGACCTGGCAGACCACGTCGACGAGGTGCTCGAGCGTCCGGGGCCCCGCGACGCTGCCGTCCTTCGTGACGTGCCCGACGAGCAGGGCAGGGATGCCGCGCTCCTTCGCGGCCGCGATGAGCGCCCCGGCGACCTCACGCACCTGGGCGACGCCGCCCGCCGCCCCGTCCACCTGGGCGGAGGCGACGGTCTGCACCGAGTCCAGGACGAGCAGCTCCGGCTCGGTCGCCGCGAGGTGGCCCAGGACCGCACCGAGGTCGGTCTCGGCGGCGAGCAGCAGGTGCGGCGCGAGCGCCCCGATCCGCTCGGCCCGCAGCCGGACCTGGCCGGCCGACTCCTCGCCGGTGATGTAGAGGACTGTCCGCGCGTCGGCCGCGACCCGGCCCGCGACGTCGAGCAGCAGCGTCGACTTCCCCACGCCCGGCTCGCCCGCCACCAGCACCACGGCACCGGGCACGAGCCCGCCGCCCAGCACGCGGTCCAGCTC
>JAEWQZ010000108.1 GCA_023460255.1 Actinomycetes bacterium | reverse complement strand
GCTCGGTGAGGCCGGGCTGCTGACGATCCTCGCCGATGCCGTCGGCGCGGCGGACGGGCAGGGACGCGCCGACGGAGTCGTCGAGGCCGTGCTGGAGTCCGTCCGCCGGCGTCACGGCGGCGACCTCGTCGACGACGCCGCGCTCGTCGCCGTCGGCTGGCCGGGGCGGCGCGGGTGAGCCGCCCGGCCCGCGGCGTGCGCACCTCCCTCCGCCGCCGCCTGCGGCTCGCACTCATCGCCGGTGGGACGCTGCTGGCGCTGCTCGCCGGCGTGGCGGCGACCGCCCTGGTCGTCATGCGGGACCGGCAGGAGGTGCTCACCACCACGTACTTCCTGGCGGTGACCGAGGCCGACGCCGGCCACATCCTGCTGCTGGACGCGAAGACCGCCGTGGACGCCTACGTCGAGACGGGCAACCCCGGGGCCCTCGACGTGCTCGGGGGGATCACGGACCCGGACGGCGCCGCCGACGACGAGCCGGACGTCGAGGCGATGCTCGTGGACGAGCTCGGCGCCGACCACCGGGTGCTCCGGCTGCGTGCGCAGGCGGCCGCGGCCATGGACGAGTGGTTCGGCGGCCACGTGCAGCCCTTGGTCGCCACGGTGCAGGCCGACGGTGCCGATGCCGTGACGCCGGCCGCGGTGCGGGCCGAGGACGAGGCCTTCCGGTCGATGGAAGCCCTGGTGGTGGAGTACGCCCAGGAGCTGCGCGACGCGCGGACGGGGACGAACGAGCAGCTGCGGACCTGGATCGACGTCTCCACGGTGGCCTTCGGGATCCTGGTCGCCGGCGCCGTCGCCGTCGGCGCGCTGCTCTGGGTCTTCCTGCGGCGGCTGGTCACGGACCCGCTCGCCGACCTGGCCAGGGACGCCCGGGCGGTGGCCGACGGCGACGTGCACCACCCCGTGGCCGACTCGGCGCCGGGGGAGGTCGGCGAGCTCGCGTCCGACGTGGAGGCGATGCGCGAGCGGCTCGTCGAGCTGCTCGACGAGTCGGCCCGCGCCCGCCGGGCGCTCGAGGAGTCGCATGCCGCGCTCGAGGAGCAGGCCGAGGAGCTCCGCCGGTCCAACCGCGACCTCGAGCAGTTCGCCTACGTCGCCTCGCACGACCTCCAGGAGCCGCTGCGCAAGGTGGCGAGCTTCACCCAGCTGCTCGGGACCCGGTACCGCGGCCGGCTCGACGAGCGGGCCGACCAGTACATCGACTTCGCCGTGGACGGCGCGAAGCGGATGCAACGGCTCATCAACGACCTGCTGGGCTTCTCGCGCGTCGGCCGGATCGGGACGGAGGTGACCGACGTCGACCTCGGCGCCGTCCTCGCCCAGGTCGTCGCCGACCTGGAGCCGACCGTCACCGAGCTCGGCGCCGACGTGTCGGGCGAGGACCTGCCGACCGTCCGCGGCGAGGCGCCGCTGCTCACCCAGCTGCTCACCAACCTTGTGGGGAACGCGCTGAAGTTCCGTCGCCCGGACGTGCCGCCGGTGGTCCGGGTCTCCGCCGAGCGCGTCGGGGCCTTCTGGCAGCTGTCCTGCGCGGACAACGGCATCGGGATCGACCCGCAGTACGCCGACCGGGTGTTCGTGATCTTCCAGCGGCTGCACCCCAAGGACGTGTACGAGGGGACGGGCATCGGCCTCGCGCTCGCGAAGAAGATCGTGGAGTACCACGGCGGCGACATCTGGGTCGAGGCCGACGAGGGGACCTCAGGTACCGTCATCCGCTGGACGTTGCCCGCGGACGACGACGGCCCGGGCGGGCGGCCCGGCCCCGCCGGCACCGGTGACACGAGCGGCCGCACCGGCGGCCCGGACGGAGGACGAGCGGATGGCTGACCACAAGGAGATCGACGTCCTGCTGGTCGAGGACGACCCGGGCGACGTCCTGATGACCCGGGAGGCCTTCGCCGAGAACAAGGTCGCGAACCGGCTCGCGGTGGTCAGCGACGGCGAGAGCGCGATGCGCTACCTGCGCAAGGAGGGCGAGCACGCCGACGCGCCGACGCCCGACCTCGTGCTCCTGGACCTCAACCTGCCCCGGATGGACGGGCGCGAGGTGCTCGCCGCGATGAAGAGCGACGATGCGCTGCGCAGCATCCCGGTCGTCGTGCTGACGACGTCGGAGGCGGAGGAGGACGTGCTGCGCAGCTACGCGCTGCACGCCAACGCGTACGTCACCAAGCCCGTGGACTTCGAGCGGTTCATCGCCGTCGTGCGGCAGATCGACGACTTCTTCGTCCAGGTGGTGCGGCTGCCGGGGCGCTGACCTGGTCCCGCTGTCGGCGTCTCACGCGGCGGGCACCGTGGAATCCCCGCCCTCGTGCGTGCGTTGCCACCCAGGACGGACGGGGAGGGAGAGGTCGTGACCACTGATCCGCAGGAGCTGTACACGGTGGACGCCCGGACCGCCGCCGAGCTGGCCGGAGCCGGCACACGTCCCGTCCTGCTGCACGCCATGCAGGGCTTCATCGACGCCGGCGGGGCGGGGGAGGTCGCGGTCAGCCACCTCCTGGAGCGCTTCGAGCCCCGGCGCCTGGTGACGTTCGACGCCGACCGGCTCGTCGACTACCGCGCCCGCCGCCCGGCGATGACCTTCGACGTCTGGCGCTGGAGCGCCTACGAGGCACCTGAGCTCACGGTGGACCTGCTGCGCGACGCCGACGGGACGCCGTTCCTCCTGCTGCACGGCCTCGAGCCCGACGTGGGCTGGGAGCGGTTCGCGCTGGCCGTCCGCTCTCTGGTGGAGCGGCTCGGGGTCCGGCTGGTGCTCGGCGTGCACGGGATCCCCATGGGCGTCCCGCACACCCGCCCGCTCGGTGTCACCCGCCACGGCACGCGCCGTGAGCTCGCCTCGCCGACCAGCTGGTTCGGCACCGTGCAGGTGCCCGGGTCGGCCGCCTCGCTGCTCGAGCTGCGGCTCGGCGAGTGGGGCCACGACGCCGCCGGGGTCGGCGTGCACGTGCCCCACTACCTGGCGCAGACGACGTTCCCGTCGGCGGCCCGGACCGCCCTCGAGCACGTCCAGGACCTCACCGGCCTCGCCCTCGAGCCCGACGCGCTGGCGGACGCGGCCGCGAGCTCGCTCGCCGACGTCGCGCAGCAGGTGGCCGACTCGCCGGAGGTGGCTGCGGTCGTCAGCGCCCTGGAGGAGCAGTACGACGGCCTCTCCAGGGCGCTCGGCCGGGTCGGCCTGCTGGCCGGAGCCGCTGACCTGCCCACGGCCGACGAGATCGGTGCCGAGTTCGAGCGGTTCCTCGCCGAGCAGCCCACGAACGAGCAGCCCACGAACGAGCAGCCCGGACCCGACGAGGGGTGACCTCAGGCCCGGGGGTCGGCCGGGCGGCCCGGATAGCGTGCCGAGGTGACTGACAGCCCGCCGGCCGAGCGGGGTGCGCGGACCGTGCTCGAGGGCGCCCGGGCCGCGGCGGGCCGGGGGCCCGTCGTGTGGGGCACAGCGGTCGCCGCCTACGCCGTCGCCGTCCTGCACCGCTCGTCGCTCGGCGTCGCCGGTGCGGAGGCCGCCGCCCGGTTCGACGTGGGCGCGACGGTGCTCTCCACGTTCGTCGTCGTCCAGCTGGCCGTGTACGCGGGGATGCAGATCCCCGTCGGCGTGCTGCTGGACAGGTTCGGCTCGCGGGCCCTCATCGCCTCGGGCGCGGCCCTGATGGCGGCGGGACAGGTGCTCCTCGGCACGACGCACGGGCTGGGCACGGCCATCGCGGCGCGCGTGCTCATCGGTGCCGGCGACGCCGCGACGTGGATCTCGGTGATCAGGCTCGTCGCGCTCTGGTTCCCGCCGCGCAGGGTGCCTCTGTTCACCCAGCTCACCGGCATGGCCGGGCACCTCGGGCAGCTGGCCGCCGCCGTCCCGCTCGTGGCGGTCCTGGAGGCGCGCGGCTGGGCGTCGACGTTCGTCGGCCTCGGCGCCGTCGGTGCGCTCGCCGCGGTGCTCGTGTGGGGCGTCGTGCGCGACGCGCCGCTCGGTGCCCGACCCGCCGGGCCGCACGGTGTGCGCGCCACGCTCGGCGAGGCGCTGCGGACTCCCGGCACCTGGCTCGGGTTCTTCTCGCACGCGCTCGGGCAGTTCCCGCCCACGGTGTTCCTCCTGCTGTGGGGCTTCCCGTTCCTGCGGGCCCAGGGGCTGAGTGCGACGGGCGCGGCGGGCCTGATGAGCCTCGCGGTCGTGGCGGGGGTCACGGTGGGGCCGGTCGTCGGCGTGCTCACCGGACGGCACCCGCTGCGCCGGTCCTGGATGGTGCTGGTCGTCGGCGTCGCCGTCGCGCTCGCCTGGGCGGCCGTCCTGGTGCACCCCGGGCGCAGCCCGCTGTGGCTGCTCGGCGTCCTCGTCGTCGTGATGGGCGCGGCGGCGCCCACCGCTGCGATCGGGTTCGACTTCGCGCGCACCTTCAACCCGACCTCGCGGCTCGGCACCGCCTCCGGCGTCGTCAACGTCGGCGGGTTCTCGACCGCGGTGGTCACGGTGCTGGCCGTCGGCGTGGTGCTCGACGTCGTCGGTGACGGCGCCTGGGCGCTGGAGGCGTTCCGCGCCGCGTTCGCGGTCCAGGCCGTGCCGTGGCTCGCCTGCTTCGTCGGTGTGCTGGTCGCCCGCCGACGGACCCGGCGTGCGATGGCGGCCGACGGCGTCGTCGTGCCGCCGTTCCGTCAGGTGCTCGCGCGTCTGGTCGCCCGGCGTCGCGCCCGCCGGCGGGCCGAGGCGGCCGCCCGCGGCCTCCGCCGCCCGTGGGGGGGTCGGGCGCGCCGCTGACCGGCCGCAGCGACGCTCGGCGTACCGGTCAAGAACGTCCCGCGTCGTGGTCGCCCGACTGTGGCGCTGCTCACTGTCACCGTGCCATGCTTGCGCGTGTTGCAGTGACCGGCATGGCCCTTGGCCGTCCGGGCGGCGGTGAACCTGGCAAGGTCTGCCGGAGCAGGACGTGGGACGAAGGCATTGCGGCACGACGACCGGGCACAAGGCACGGTCACGACGTCCCGGATGGACAGAAGGACAGGCACAGCATGGCGCAGGGTTCCGTGAAGTGGTTCAACGCGGAGAAGGGCTACGGGTTCATCGCCCAGGACGGCGGCGGCGCCGACGTCTTCGTGCACTACTCAGCTATCGACACGCAGGGCTACAAGACGCTCGAGGAGGCCCAGCGGGTCGAGTTCGAGATCACGCAGGGCCCCAAGGGCCCGCAGGCGGAGAACGTCCGCCCCATCTGACACCCACGCTCTGCACGGAGGCCGCGTCCGTCGGGCGCGGCCTCCGTCGCGTCCGGGCCAGGCCGCGGTCGCGGCGAGGTGCGCTCCCGGCGCCGGTCAGGCCGGCACGTCGGGCGGGCCCTGCTCGCCGGTGAAGGCGCTCAGCTCCGCACCGTGCAGCAGG
>JAEWQZ010000107.1 GCA_023460255.1 Actinomycetes bacterium | reverse complement strand
GCTGCGGCCGGTCCGCCCCTGCGGGCCGGCCGCGGCCACCCCGGTGGGTCCCTGAGCGGTGCGACCGACGAGCCGTCATGTCGACACGAGATCGTTACCGATCGTGTTTGACAAGCCTCCGGCGGCGCTGCCAGGGTCGTCTACATCGTCGTACTACAACGATGCAGAAGCGTGCAGCCCCCGTCCTGGTGGTGCCTGGTTCCGCACGGCATGCCGTGCGTCGCCGACGCTCGGGCCCGCTGGGGCGGGGGCTGCACGTGACGCCTGTCCGTAGCCGTCGACAGCGACGCCCCGGCGCGACCGCGCGTCGCGCCACTCAATGAGGAGAAGGAAGGACAGCTCAGATGAAGATCACGAAGGCGCTCGCGGCCTCGACCGCAGCCCTCGTCCTCGCCGCAGGGCTCACGGCCTGTGCCGGCGACGACGGCGACGCCCCGGAGGGCGGCGCGACCAACGGCGGGGACAACGGCGAGTCCGCCGAGCCCGTCACCATGACCTTCTGGCACAACGCCACCACCGGCCCGGGCGTCGAGTTCTGGGAGTCCACGGTGGCGGCGTTCCAGGAGGAGTACCCGAACGTCACGATCGAGATCCAGTCGATCCAGAACGAGGAGCTCGACGGCAAGCTGCAGACGGCGCTCAACGCCGGCGACGCGCCCGACATCTTCATGCAGCGCGGCGGCGGCAAGATGGCCGCGATGGTCAACGCCGGCCAGCTCATGGACATCACCGGCCTGATCAGTGACGAGACCAAGGCCGTCATCCCCGAGGGCTCGTTCGCGGCGAACTCGCTCGAGGGCAAGGTCTACGCCATGCCCGTCGCGGTGCTCCCCGGCGGCATCTGGTACAGCCAGGACCTCTTCGAGGCGGCCGGCATCTCCGAGACGCCGGGCACCATCGACGAGCTGGTCGACGCCGCCGAGGCCCTGAAGGAGACCGGCGTCGCGCCGATCGCTCTCGGTGCCAAGGACGCGTGGCCCGCCGCGCACTGGTACTACCACTTCGCCCTGCGCGCCTGCAGCCCCGAGACCCTCGAGGCCGCCGGTCAGGAGATGAACTTCGACGACCCGTGCTGGATCGACGCTGCGGAGAACCTCAAGGAGTTCGCCGACACGATGCCGTTCAACGACGGCTTCCTGACGACTCCCGCCCAGCAGGGCGCCACCTCGTCCGCGGGCCTGCTCGCCAACCACCTCGCGGCCATGGAGCTCATGGGCGCCTGGAACCCCGGCGTCATCGGCTCGCTCACGCCCGACGAGCAGCCGCTGCCCGACCTCGGCTGGTTCCCGTTCCCGGAGGTCCCGGGGGGCGAGGGTGAGCCCGGCTCGATGCTCGGTGGCGTCGACGGCTACTCCTGCTCGGCCCAGGCGCCGGAGCAGGCGTGCGGTGACTTCCTCAACTTCATCGCGCGCACCGAGATCCAGGAGAACTACTACGAGGCCTTCCAGGCCCCGGTCGTGAACACCGAGGCCCAGGCCGTCATCGAGGAGCCCTACCTGCAGAGCGTGCTCGAGGCGTGGAACGCCGCGCCGTACGCCTCGCAGTGGCTCGACACCGTCTACGGCCAGAACGTCGGCAACGCGCTGAACATCGCCGTCGTCGACATGCTCACCGGCACGCGTGACGCCGCGGGCATCGTGGACGCGGTCAAGGAAGCCGCGGCCAGGGGCTGAGGACTGACCACATGACATCCATCAGCGAGAGCTCCCGCCCTGCGAAGGGCTCGCGCGTGGATCTCCCGGCCGGCGGGGGCGACGTCTCGCCCCCGCCGCGCCGGCGGCGCCGCGGCCTGGGTCTGGCCGAACGCCTCGAGATCGCGGCGCTCACCGTCCCGGCCACGATCGTCTTCCTGGCGTTCGTCATCTTCCCGGTGGTCATGGCCGGCTACTACGGCTTCTACCGTTGGTCCGGCTACGGGCCGGCCACGGACTTCGTCGGGTTCCAGAACTACCTGACGATCATCAAGGACCCGCTGTTCCACGACGCCCTCAAGCACAACGGCTTCATCGTGGTGATGTCGCTGGTCCTCCAGGGCCCTGTCGCCATCGGCCTGGCCCTGCTGCTCAACCGGAAGATGCGCGGGCAGTCCATCATCCGCGTGCTCATCTTCGTCCCCTACGTCATCGCCGAGGTCGTCGTCGGGACCGGGTGGAGCCTCATGCTCTCCAGCACCGGCGCGGTGAACGACCTGCTCGCGAAGGTGGGCCTGGAGAACCTCCAGACCGAGTGGCTGTCCGACCCGGACATCGCCATCTGGACGCTCATGCTCATCATCACGTGGAAGTACGTCGGCTTCGCCGTGATCATCTTCCTCGCCGGCCTCCAGGGCATCCCCGACGAGCTCTACGAGGCCGCGTCCATCGACGGCGCCTCCTACTGGCAGGTGCAGCGACGCATCACCCTGCCGCTCCTCGGCCCGACCATGCGGATCTGGGCCTTCCTGTCGATGATCGGGTCGCTGCAGCTGTTCGACCTCGTCTACATCATCTGGGGCCAGTACATCGCCTCGACGGCGGGGACCTCGACGATGGCGACCTACATGGTCTCCTACGGCCGCAACGCGGGCAGCTTCGGCTACGGCAACGCGGTCGCCGTCGTGATCTTCTTCATCTCGATGATCGCCGCCCTGATCTACCAGCGATTCGTGCTCCGTCGGGACACCGCGGGCGCGATCACGGGAGGTGCTCGCTGATGGCCGCCCAGACAGTCGCCCCGCCGCCCCTGAGCGGCGCCCGGCCGACCGGCCGGCGGCCGGCCCGCAAGCCGCCGAGCGGTGGGCTCAAGCGCGCCAACCCGGCCGTCTACCTCGTCGCCGTCGTGCTCATCCTCATGATGCTGGCGCCCGTCGTCTACATCATCCTCGGCGGCTTCCGCACCAACGCGCAGATCACGACGGACCCGTCGGGGCTGCCCTCTCCGTGGAAGATCGAGAACTACATCGACATCCTCACGGGAGACATGTTCTGGCGGCAGGTGATGAACTCGTCCATCGCGGCCGTCACGACGACCGTCGGCGTGGTCGCCCTGGGCCTGATGGTCAGCTTCGCCATCGCGCGGTACAACTTCCGCGGCAGGGCGGCGTTGTACTCGCTGTACGCGGCGGGCCTGATGTTCCCGATGACCGTGGCGATCACGCCGCTGTACATCATGGTGCGCAGCATCGGCCTGATGAACGAGCTGGGCGGCGTCATCCTCCCGCAGATCGCGTTCGGGCTCCCGATGACGGTGATCATCCTCGTGCCGTTCCTGCGGGCCATCCCCCACGAGCTGCAGGAGGCCGCCGCCATCGACGGCTGCAGCCGGCTCGGCTTCTTCTGGCGGATGGTCCTGCCGCTGTCGCTGCCCGGGGTCATCACCGTCGGGATCCTGACGTTCATCGGCAGCTGGAACAGCTACCTCCTGCCGCTGTTCATCCTCAACAACGACGCCAGCTACACGCTGCCCCTGGGCGTGCAGGCGTTCGCGTCGCGGTACTCGGTGGACACGGCGCGGGTGCTCGCCTTCACGTCGCTGGCGATGCTGCCGGCGCTAGCGTTCTTCAGCCTCTTCGAGCGCCGCATCGTCGGCGGTCTCACGGGGGCTGTGAAGGGCTGACCCCTCGGCGTGGCCCGCCCCGCCCGGGCGGGCCACGCCCCCCGTCCGGTCGGGGCGCTCATGCCCCGCGTCCGGACCGCGCCGGGCACCAGCGCACCGCACCGAACCACTCGAAAGGCCTGTCGTGTCCGACGCCACCGTCATCGTCAACGCCGACATCCCGGGCCCGGTGATCTCCCGCCACGTCTACGGGCACTTCGCCGAGCACCTCGGGGCGTGCGTCTACGGCGGCTTCTGGGTCGGCGAGGACTCGCCGATCCCGAACGTCGGAGGCATCCGGGCCGACGTCGTCGAGGCGCTACGCGAGCTGTCGATCCCGAACCTGCGCTGGCCGGGAGGCAACTTCGCCGACGAGTACCACTGGCGCGACGGCATCGGGCCGCGGGAGCAGCGGCCGCGGATGGTGAACACGCACTGGGGCAACGTCGAGGAGAACAACCACTTCGGCACGCACGAGTTCCTCGCGCTGTGCGAGCTGCTCGGCGCCGACCCCTACGTGGTGGGCAACGTCGGCTCGGGCACGGTGCGTGAGATGAGCGAGTGGGTCGAGTACCTCACCCGCGCCGGCTCCTCCCCGATGGTCGACCTGCGCCGCGCGAACGGCCGCGACGAGCCGTGGCGCGTGGAGTTCTGGGGACTCGGGAACGAGCCGTGGGGTGCCGGCGGGAGCATGCGCCCGGCGGCCTACGCCGACCTCGCGCGCCAGTACGCCACGTTCTGCAGGAACCACGGGGACAACCGCCTGTACCGGATCGCCGCCGGTGCGTCGGAGGACGACTACGCCTGGACCGAGGCGCTCATGCGCGCGGTGGCGGACACGAAGGCCGCGCAGTTCCCGACCCTGCCGTTCGAGGCGCTGTCGGTGCACTACTACACGATCGGTGGCACTTGGACGGACAAGGGCCCGGCGACCGGGTTCGACGACGCCGCCTACTGGCGCACGATCCGTCGCGCGCAGGCGGTCGAGCCGATCCTGCGCCGCCACATCGCCGTGATGGACACCTACGACCCCGACCGCGAGATCGGCCTGGTCGTCGACGAGTGGGGCACGTGGTGGGACGTCGAGCCGGGGACCAACCCGGGCTTCCTGTTCCAGCAGAACACCATGCGCGACGCCCTGGTCGCGTCGCTGCACTTCGACGTCTTCCACCGGCTGGCCGACCGGGTCGTGATGGCGAACATCGCCCAGACGGTCAACGTCCTGCAGGCCATGCTGCTCACGGACCCCGACGACGGGTCCCTCGTCCGCACGCCCACGTTCCACGTGTTCGAGATGAACGCCGTGCACCACGACGCCACGTCGGTGCCGGTGCACGTCCGGGCGCCCGGGGCCGTGCGCGAGCTGCCCGACGGCGACCTGGCGACGGTCTCCGCGTCCGCCAGCGTCGCGGGCGG
>JAEWQZ010000106.1 GCA_023460255.1 Actinomycetes bacterium | reverse complement strand
ACCCGGCGCCGACACCCGAACCGGACCCGACGGCCGCACCCGCCGCGGCGGCCGCGCCCGCCGTCCCGGCGGCCCCGCCGAAGCCCAGGCCCTGGAGCACCGTCAGCGCGATCCCGCCGACGACGAGCGGCGCGATGAACGCCCGCATGCCGTGGTTGACGTCCCCGAGCTCGAGCACGAGCGCGCGGCAGTCACCGCACTCGTCGAGGTGGGACTCCACGAGGGCCGTCTCGCGCTTGGCCAGGCCGCCGCGCACGTACGCGCCGAGCTTGCTGTTGACCAGCGTGCACGCCTCGCTGCGCGGGCCGGCGAGGTGCTGCTGGAGGTACGCCTGCCGCAGGCCCTCGCGCGCCCGGTAGGCCAGGGCGGCGACACCGTTGGCGGTCAGGCCGAGGACCGGGGCGATCTCCGCGGGGGTCAGCCGCTCGACCTCCGTGTACCAGAGGACGGCCTGCCACCGCTCCGGCAGCGAGGAGTAGGCCCGCGAGACGACGCCACGCTCGAAGCCCGCGAGGGTCGGCTCCTCGGTCGCCTCGCCGGGGCCGAACGCGGCCTCGAAGGTCTCCAGGTCGTCGGTCGCCTGCACGCGGCGCCCGCCCTGCACGCGCACCATGGCGACGCGCCGGACGACGGTGAAGAGGTAGGCACGGAAGGCGACGTCGGGACCGCCGCCGTTCTGGATGGTGCTGAAGACCTTGTGGAACGCGTCGGCGACGGCGTCGTCCGCGTCGGCGGCCGTGTTCGAGTACTGCCGCGCGACGGCGTGCGCCGCCCCCGCGTGCCGCTCGTAGAGCACGCCGAAGGCCGCCGTCTCGCCACTGCGCACGGCGGTGATGAGCTCCGCATCGCTGGCGAGATCCCAGCTGCTGCTGACGCTCAACCCGGCTCCTCCCGTCTGCCCGGACCGCTCGGGCCGACATGGGTACACCAATCCATCGGAAAGGTTCTCATGCCGCATGAGCCGGCGACAGCGACCAATCGGGGCGCGTTCTCACCCGGTCGAGGAGAACGTGTGCGGAGGACTGGGGTGAATCCGGCGCCATGACCCGCGTCATAGGAGGCGTGCACGCCACTCTCACCAGACGTGACCGCCACCGAGCAGATGCGAGACGCGTGGGCCACGGTGCTCCGTGAGCAGTGGCGCACCGAGAGCGTCGAGTCCGTCTGGCTGCGTCCCGGGGACTGGTACCACCCCGCCATCGACGCCCTGACCGAGGCGCTGGCCGCCGGCACGTCTCCCGCCGCCGCGGCGTACCGCCTCGGTCAGGTCCGGGGCGCCGCCGGCGTCGGGATCGCCGAGACCCTCGACGACGTCGGCGTGCTGTACCGCCTCGTCGGGCGCGACCCGAGCCTCGAGGTCGTCAGGTCCCTCTGCGAGGGCTGGGCCAGCGCCCTGGAGTCGGCCCCCGTCCACGCCACCTGCCTCGACCCCGAGTCGGGCCTGCCCACCCTGGAGTACCTCGCGGTCCGCCTGGGCGAGACCTACGGCGCGGCCCGCAAGCACGCGCACCACGCGTTCGTCACGCACTGCCTCGTGCTCGTGGACGTCGCCGCGGGCGAGATCGCCCCGTGGCGCCGCATGGCGCGGTCGGCCGCGATGGGCCGGGCCCTGACGGCGGCCCTCGCCCCGGGCCACCCGATGGCTGCCCTCGGCGGCGGCGCGTTCGCGGTGCTCGTCGCGCGCGACTACGACCTCGGCGAGACGGTCCGCCGCATGCGCGACCAGGTGAACGAGCACGCCGAGGCCCTGCACATCAGCGACCTCGTCCGGACGCCTCCGCGCATCTGGATCGAGCCGCTCCCCGAGACGCACGACGCTGCCGTCGAGCTCCTCACCCACCTCCGGCGCTAGCGCCCACAGACTCAGCATCCCCCCACCACCCAGGAACGCGGCCCCGGCAGGGGCCGCGTTCCTGGTGTTCCGGTCCTCGGTCCCCGGGGGTCAGGGCCCTCGGGTCAGGACGCGCCGGCGTCGGCGGGGCGGCGCAGGGCCCGGACGAGCGCGACGAGGTTCGCCAGGACGCCGATGACCGCGCCGACGACGGCCACGACGAGCGCGAAGCGCACCCACTGCTCCCACGGGACGCCGTCGTCGTCGAAGAAGAACGGGAAGACCGTCAGGATCCGGACGGTGACCGCGACGCCCACCGCGGCCGTGACCGCGTCGCCGAGCGCGCGCAGCCACGGTGGGTCGACGACCAGCCAGAGGACGTTGACGGCGACCGCCAGCCAGATCTGCGCATCGACCCAGGGCAGGACGTCCGTGGTCTCGGGCGTCAGGAACGACGCCTCCTGCCAGCCCGGCCACACGTGGATGACCACCCAGAAGGCGATGTTCACGGCGGCGCCGACCAGGTACCCGAACCGGCGTGCCGCAGGCGACGGCCGGGGCTTGGCGCGTGCGGCCGGCGGTGCGGGCGTCGGGGCCTGGGACGCGGGGGGTGCTGGGCTGGCGGGGACCCGGGAGGCGGCGCGGTCCGGCTGGGCGTCTGACATGACTGGCCTCTCGACGCGTCAACGCTAGTCGCGCGCCCGTCGCCGCGTGGCCCGTTCGTCGTCCGACAGCGCGGCCGGGGGGCGGCTACGGACGGGGCGGCCGCCAGATGACGAGAGCGCCGGTTCCCGTCACGCGCGCCGGCCGGTGCCCGCGGGGCATGGCCACGACGTCGCCCTGCGGCCCGGCCGCGAACACCCGGTGCCCGGGCTCGGCGGCAGCCCGCAGGGCCTCCACCTGGGCCTCGAGGCGACGCACCCGCTCCTCGAGCGCCAGGATGCGCTTGATCCCCGCGAGGTTGACGCCCTCCTCCTGCGACAGCCGCTGCACCTCACGCAGCGTCGCCACGTCCCGCAGCGAGTAGCGGCGTCCGCGCCCGGGCGCCCGGCCCGGCGACACGAGGCCGAGGCGGTCGTACTGGCGCAAGGTCTGGGGGTGCATGCCCGCGAGCTCCGCAGCGACGGAGATCACGTAGACGGGCGCATCCGGGTGGACGCGCCGCACGGTGTCACGCCAGTCCTCCATCTGACACCTCCTCCTGAGCGCCGGCCGGGCGGCCCGCTGAGCGGCTCACGTCGGGCCTACTGTGCGGCCCGGGCGCGCAGGTCGGCGCGCACGTCGCCGGGGGTCGCCTCGTCGAACGCGCGGACGGCGTCCCGGGCGGCGTCGGACAGACGCTGCGGCACCGCCACCTGGACCGTGACGAGCAGGTCGCCCTGACCCTGCGCCGTCTCCACGCCGCGCCCGCGCACCCGCAGGGTGCGGCCCGACGGCGTCCCGGCCGGCACCTTCACGCGCACCGTGCCGCCGTCCAGCGTCGGGACGTCCACCTGCGCGCCGAGCGCGGCCTCCGCGAAGGTCACCGGGACGGTGACACGCAGGTCGCGGCCGTCGAGGGAGAAGACCGGGTGCGGCTCCACCCGCACGGTGATGACGAGGTCCCCGGCCGGCCCCCCGCCGTCGCCCGGGCGACCCTTGCCGCGCAACCGGATCCGCTGCCCGTCGCGGACCCCCGGGGGGATGCGCGCGGTGACCCGCCGCCCCTCGACACCCAGGGTCACCGTCGAGCCCTCCACCGCCTGCCGGAACGGCAGCGACGTCGTCGCCTCCATGTCCTGCCCGCGTGCAGGCCCGCGCGCGCGGAACCCGGTGGGGCCGCCACCACCGAACAGGCCGCTGAGGATGTCCTCGAAGCCTCCGCCGCTCGTCGAGTACCGCACGTTCGGCCCCGCGCCGCCGCCGAAGACGCCGCCGAACAGGTCCTCGAACCCCGCCCCGCCGGGGCCGCCGGGCCCGGCCGCGAAGCGCGCCCCGCCACCGGCCATCGCCCGGATCGCGTCGTACTGCCTGCGCTGCTCGTCGTCGGCCAGGACGGCGTACGCCTCCCCGACCTCCTTGAACCGCGCCTCGGCCGCGGCATCGCCCGGGTTGTGGTCCGGGTGCAGCTCGCGGGCGAGCCGGCGGTACGCCTTCTTGATCGCGGCGGCGTCGGCGTCCTTGGGCACGCCGAGGGTGGCGTAGAAGTCCTTCTCGAGCCAGTCCTGCCCGGTCATCGCGCCGCCTCCCCGCGCGCCCTCAGCCGACGGGCGCGGTGACCGCCACGCGCGCCGCGCGCAGGATGCGGTCGCCCACGCGGTGCCCCGGCTGGAGCACCTGGGTCACCGTCGGCTCGTCGACGTCGTCGGACTCCGCGTGCATGAGGGCCTCGTGCACGGCGGGGTCGAAGGTCTCGCCGGCCGCGCCGTAGCGCTCCCAGCCGAAGCGCCCCAGCGTGGTCTCGAGCTTCTCCGCGATCGACGCGAACGGGCCGCCGGCCAGCTCCCCGTGCTCCCGGGCCAGCTCGATCTCGTCGAGCACGGGCATCAGCGCCTCGACGACGCCGGCCACCGCCAGCTCCGCGGCCACGAGGCGGTCGCGGTCCACGCGGCGGCGGTAGTTGACGTACTCCGCCTGGACGCGCTGCAGGTCGGCCAGCCGCTCGGCCGCGAGCTCCTCGGCCGCCGCCAGCGCGTCGGGCTGAACGTCGGGCCGAGCGTCGGGCTGAGCGTCGGGCCGAGCG
>JAEWQZ010000105.1 GCA_023460255.1 Actinomycetes bacterium | reverse complement strand
GCCCAGTGCGTGGCGACCTCGCGGCCGTCGGCGATCCCGGCCCGCGCCACGACGAACGCCCCCAGGCACAGCCCGACGACGCGGGCGCCCCGGCGGTGGGCGTCCGTCACGGCGGCCAGCAGGGCCGGGCTCGGGTCCTGGGCGGTGTCCCAGCTGGGCAGGACGACCGTGTCAGCGGTGGCGAGGGCCTCGAGCCCGTGCTCGACGAGCACCGGCCAGCCCGCGCTCGTCGGGACGGCGCCGAGCTGCTCGGCGCACGTCACCAGCCGGTACGGCAGCGGCAGGGGCTCGCGGGCGGTCCCCTGGAGCACCGCGTAGGGCGCGCTGAGGTGGAACGGGCTGATCCCGGGGAAGGCGAGGACAGCGACCCGGTGCTCGACCCGGTCTGTGGCGATCATGGCCTGAATCTAGCGTTCTGCGTCTCGCGGGCCACTCGTGGCGCCTGCGCGGCGCTGCCAGCCTCGACGCATGACCACCGTCACCGCACTCCACGTGGGCGGGCCCACCCTGCTGCTCCGTTGGGCCGGCCGCGCCGTCCTGTCCGACCCGACCTTCGACGCCCCCGGCGAGTACCCGGGGCCCGTCACGCTGCGCAAGCTCACCGGCCCGGCCGTCGCCGCGGCGGACCTCGGGCCGATCGACCTCGCTCTGGTCTCGCACGACCAGCACGCCGACAACCTCGACGTCGCGGGCCGGGCGCTGCTGGGATCCGTGCCCACCGTCGTCTCCACGACGACGGCGGCCGGCCGCGTGCCGGGCGTCGTCGGGCTCGAGCCGTGGCAGGTCCTCCCCCTCGGCGACGACGGCGCGACGGTCACCGCCGTGCCCGCGCTGCACGGCCCGGAGGGGGCGGAGGTGCTCACCGGTCCCGTCGTCGGCTTCCTGCTGCGGGCGCCCGGCGCACCCACCGTCTACGTCTCCGGGGACAACGCGTCGGTCGACCTCGCCGCCGCCATCGCGCGCGAGGCCCCGGACATCAGGATCGCGGTGCTGCACGTGGGTGCGGCGAACACCGGGCGGTTCGCCGAGCCGCTCACGCTCGACGCCCAGCGCGCCGTCGCGGTCGCGCGCCTGATGCCGGACGCCGTCGTCGTCCCCGTGCACGCGGACGGGTGGGCGCACTTCACGGAGCCGGTGGACGCCGTCGTGCGCGCGTTCGCCGACGCCGGGCTGGCCGACCGGCTCCAGGTGGTCGTCCCGGGCGAGGAGACGCCCCTACGCGCCCGCAGGTGAGGCGGTGCTTGTCCGGCGGGGCCGATGGGCGACACGCTGCAGCATGGACAACGCCACCGTGATGGCCTGGGTCGCCGAGTACGAGCGCCTCTGGCGCGACGACGACGTCGCGGGCCTCGACCGCATCTTCACCCCCGACGCGACGTACCTGCACTCCCCGTACGCCGCACCCCTCGAAGGGCTCGACGCGATCCGTGAGCACTGGTCCGACGACACGCCGTTCACGATGACCGCCTCGCCGGTCGCGGTGGCGGGGCGCGACGCCGTCGTGCGGGTCAAGGTCCAGTACGGCGGCGACAAGCCGCAGGAGTACCTCGACCTGTGGGTGCTCCGGTTCGCCGACGACGGCCGGGCGGAGCTCTTCGAGGAGTGGGCGTACTGGCCGGACAAGCCCTACAACCAGGAGGGCGCTACGGCCTGAGGGGGTCCGACCCCTGGAGGCGTGACGACGACCTGGCCGACATCCTCGGGGTGGCGGGCTCGTTCGCCGTCGGCGGGCTGCTGACGCGGGTGCCCGTGGTGGGCCGGAACCTCCATGGTTGCGCGTCGATTTGTCGGCGTGGCACCAGCCCGGCCATGATCAACCGGTGATCGACCACGTGGAGATCCAGGTCTCCGACTTCGAAGCCTCCGCCCGCTTCTACGACGCCGTGCTCGGCACCCTGGGCGCGGTCCGCCAGGAGGACAAGTCGCCGCATGCCATCGGGTGGGGTGACGAGGGCCCGGAGTTCTGGATCGGCACCCACCGGTTCGGCGAGGGCTTCCGGGAGTCGCACATCGCCTTCGCCGCCCCGTCCCGCGAGGCGGTGGACGCGTTCCTCGCGTCCGCGCGTGAGTTGGGCGCTGAGGTGCTGCACGAGGCGCGCGAGTGGCCGGAGTACTTGGGTGGGCCGCTCGTCTCGTACTACGCCGCATTCGTGCGCGATCCCGACGGCAACAACATCGAGGCGTGCCACGCCGTGCTCGACTTCGCAGCCACCGGGGCGTAGCCGCCGGCTCACGCCGGGCGGAGCACCACGAAACCAACCTCTGTCCCGCGTCTCCGCAGGTCAGGAGCCTTCAGGTCACCGTCCGACAAGTGTCCGGAGGGGGACTTGTCCGTCTAGGACACGCGAGGTGGAGTGGCCTTTGTCGGCTTGACCTGCACAAACGCGCGTCGAACGGGCGTTGCGCCGGCGGCCGTCTGAAGCGCTCCACGCTCACCGGGACGAGGTCCGCGACGCGATCGCTCGCGCGCACGGCAACCGCCCCGATGGTGGTCGGGTCCGTTGCTCGCGGCGCCAACACGGTGGACTCGGACCTGGACCTGGTGTGACGTTCGAACCACACACGACTGGCCTGGCAGACCTGATGGGACTGGTCGATGAGCTGACGGACCTGACCGGCGTCCCCGTCGACATCATCTCCGGGCGGGCTACCGGGGCGCGTCGTCGAGCATGCGCTGGCCGACGCCGTGCCGCTGTGACGGAGGATCGGGTCGCCCGCCGACTCGCCGACCTCACCTCGATGGCCGAGGTCGCCCGCAGGATCGTCGCCAAGGGCGAGGGCGCCTACCTCGCCGACGACGTCGACGGGCACACCCTGCGCCTCGTCGGGCGCCAGCTTGTGATCCAGGTCGCGACGGTCGTGGAGAAGCTCCCCGAGGACTTCAAGGCCCTGTACCCCGACGTCGGCTGGGTCAAGATCCAGCGGATGCGGAACCCCGTCGCCCACCACTACGACAAAGTCCTCGACGAGTTCGTCTGGGAGACGCTCCGCACCCGACTCCCCCAGCTCGTGACCACCCTCCAGCCCGAACGGTGACCCCAGCGCCTCGCGGGCACCACAGGTCAGGTGTCACCTATCCGTGCAGCAGACCCTCTCCGTAGGTCTCCATGTAGTTGGCAGCAAGGTCGAGTGGCACCGTGATTGCGATGGTGACCCAGCCGCCGCCCTTCGAGACGACCCGAACCAGTGGGTTCCTCCCGATGCGGGCCATGATCCTGAAGGCCTCGTCATAGCGGAACCGAGCGAGAAGGGCTCCGGCCTCAGAAGAGCCACCCCTCAGGTCACGCGCGGCTTGGCTCGCGATGTCCGCGAAGCCGGCTGCCGCGTCCGCTGACTCATCGACGGCGTCGCCGACGAAACCCAGGGCGCTCGAAGCCGTACCTAGTTGCCCACTCTGACCTGGCGATGAAGGCGTGACCACGGGCGGGCGCACAGACGTGCCTACCGCTGGTTCGTAGCCCGGCGTGTACTGACCCTGACTGTTCAACCCGGCGGGGCTCGGCGGCGGACGGCGTGCTCGGCGGAAGCCCCTCTGGCCTTCATCATCAACGCGGGCGAGGAGCCCCGTGGGGTCGGTCCAGGTGATGGGGTTGTTGTTGGCGTAGGCGTAGCCGTGCCATTGCTGGGGGTCGGCCAGGTCCATGACCGAGTCCACCGAGATGAACCGGGCGGTGGTCGGGTCGTAGTAGCGGGCCCCGACCGCCATCAACCCGGTGGTGTCGGCGGGCTTGTCCAAGAACCCGTGATCCCCGGGCCACTGCGCCGGTGCGGTCCCGCGGGGGTTGCCGTACGGGTCGGTGTACCGGCGGGTCACGGCCCGGGTGGTGTTGTCGATCGACAACCCCGCCGTGCCGTGATGATCGGCGACCAGGGTGGACACCCCGGCCGTGCCCGCACCCGTGCGCACCGCCACGACCTGCCCACCAAAGCCGTAGTACCTGGTCGCCCACACCGCCGACCCGGTCACGGTCAGCTCCATCCCGCCCGGCAGATACACGGTGGTGGACCCGCCCTGACGACGCACCAGACGATCCCCGTCCGCCGTGTAGACGTAGGTGTCCGAGGCGGACCCCGCCGACACCTGCGCGAGCTCACCCTCCACGTCCCACACCAACGACTGCGCCGGGCCGTCCCCCACCTCGCGGGTCGTGGTGTTCCCCGCCTCGTCATAGCCGAACGACGACGCGACCGACCCACCCGGCCCCGAGGAGGCGGTCGAGGTCAGCCGGTGCGACCCCGGCTCATTCGCGACGCCCGCACCGGGCCCGACGCCGACCCCTCCCGCAGCTGCGTGCGCCGACCCAACGCGTCATAGACGTTGACCAACCTCCGCCCCCTCGCATCCGAGACCGTCGTGGTCGGCACCGCGCCCGCCGGCGGGTCCACGCTCACCCGGTCCCCGCCATAGGTCGTCGTCGTCCGCCACCGCTCGGCGTTGTTCACCTCGAAGATCTCCGCCGTGGTCCGGCCCGCGCCGTCGTACACGTACCGTGTCCGCGCCGGCACCGCCGCCGACGCGCCCGGCGCCCTTGAGGTACTTCGCAAGTCCCCGAGTCCGGTTGGCGCGCGAAGCGTAAGGCGCGTCGAGCAGGGGTCAAGGAGCCCCCATGACGGGGAAACGCCTCTCGACCTCACCCAACTCCTCGATGACGCCGCGCAGAGAGGACTGATCAAGACCTTCGATCACGAACATCAGTCGGTTGCTGCTGCCGAGACGATCGATGACAACGCCCCTCACCGCTAGCCGGCCGGACGAACCGACCTCGAGGCTGAGGGAGAGCCACCCCTCCATCGACTCGAGGATCGCTTCACCCTGCAGATCTGCATCAAGCTGCTCCAAGGCCAGCCGAAGGTCGCGAAGCTCCTCGGCTCGAAGCGAGGCTCCAACGCTCGCCGTGAAGCCACCCGCCACGACCTCCAACGGGGTGATCAGCCAGTTCCCATCCCAGAAGTCGTCAGCGCCCACATGGAGGCGACCGAGCACACGCATCGACAATCGATCACCCTCAGAATGCCCAATGACGACCGTCACGCCCGATTCGCTGTCTTCCATCGACAATGCTCCAGAGTCTAGTCGCACCACCATCAGGCGCCGCCGACCGAAGTCGGGGCTAGGCCGAACCTGCCTCTGTCTGTTCCATGACGGCCAGCGCTTCAGAAGCAGCAGCAATCACGCTCGCCCACCGCGGATCACGAAGGTACACTTCTTCACCTCGCTCACCGTGCTCGTCAATCAACGGACCGAGTGCTGCGGCCAGCGCCCTGAAGGCCGATACCTCGGCCGGAAAGAGAACCGCGGGTGTGACCCCTTCCGGGTGCGGGAGCACCCCGGTGTCGTCGTAGAGGATGTGGATGTCGAGCGCGAGATCATCGTAGTACTCCACGCCCTCCCGCCATCGCCCCCATTGCAGACGCTGATGCTTGGGGTCACCCAGCGACCGAAGCGCCGCGATGACCTCGAGCCGCATTTGGGGGTAGCTAGGCCCGCTCATCACGGTGCGTTCCACGACGACCACCCAACCCAGTCGGAGAGAGGAATGTGTGCCTGGGGATTCTCGGCGAGGGAACCAACAATTGGCTTCCCGTCGGGACCCAGAATACGTCCAGACGCCTGCACAACTACATGATCCACCCGTTGTGAAGGCAGAGCCGCCCACGGGTCGCCCTGGTCAATGCGGATCATGTTCGAGTCCGGCGCAGCCGGGTCGCGCCACCGCATGCCCACGCCGGACCGGTTGGGGACCCCGGCGCCCCACGAGCCTGGCACCATCGCCGCGCCCTGCTCAAGCGACGCTGTGAACCGTGACGCGTTGGCAGCCAGCGCCGCCTGTGCGCCCGCCTCCAGCCTCGCCGCGGTCAACGCGGCGTCGTCGACCATGGCCATGGAGCGTCCGAGCCTGACCCAGGCGGCGGCTATCCCGAAGCCGGTTCCGGTCAGGACCAACCGTCACGGGTTTCGTGCCGTCTTCATGCTGGCTGCGGCTCCGGTTGGAGGGCAGGGTTCGTAGCGTAGTGAGCGGCTTCGGTCTCGGCGGGGGTGAGCATGCCGAGGGTGGAGTGCAGGCGGCGGTGGTTCCACCAGTCGACCCAGGCCATGGTCGCGAGTTCGACGTCGGTCAGGGTCTTGAGCGGGCCGTCGTGGAACGGGCCGGGCCGGATGCACTCGGTCTTGAACAGGCCGATGATCGACTCCATCAGGGCGTTGTCGTAGGCGTCGCCGACGGTGCCGATCGAGGCGGCGATGCCCTCCAGGGCGAGGTGCTCGGTGTAGCGCACCGACACGTACTGGGACCCGGCATCGGAGTGCGCTGTCAGCTCTCCGGCGATGATCGGGTGCCGTTGCTGCTCACGGGCCCAGCAGGCCATCCGCAGGGGGACCAGCACGAGGTCGGTCGGGCGGGTGGTCATGGCGTGCCAGCCCACGATCATCTGGCTGAACACGTCCACGACGAAGGCGACGTAGCTGAACCCGGCCCAGGTGCGCACGTAGGTGAAGTCCGTGACCCACACCCGGTTCGGAGCCTCGGCGTGGAAGTCGCGGCCCAGCAGGTCCCCGGCCCGGGTCCCGTCCTTGCCCGGGATCGTGGTGCGGTGCGCCCGACCACGCCGGACCCCGTTCCAGCCATGCTCACCCATCAGCCGGTCGACCGTGCAGTGCGCCACGTTCAGCCCGCGCCGGCGCAGCAGCGCGGTCATCTTGCGTCGCCCGTAGAGCGACTCCGGCGTCGGGCGGCCCTGCTCGTCGACCCGCAGCGCCCGGATCGTCTCGACCACGACCGCATCGAAGACCGTGCGGGCCGCGACCTGCCGGGCCGGACTGGACCAGGACCGGTAGGTCCTCGCGGCGACCCGCACGCCCTGCTCGCGCAGGACGGTGCAGATCGCCTCGACCGCGAAGCCCTCGCCTCTCATGGTGTCGATGAACCCCATGATCAGCGGTTGCGGGAGTCGAGCTCTCCGATGCTCCTATGTCAAGTTCGACGGGTCAGGCCGCTCGGCGGAGTCCCAGGGCGGGCTCGGAAGGCGCTGCCCGGTCGGGGCCGGCCACCACGACGGCGTGGTCTGCTCGCTGCTCGTCGGCTCGCAGCGCGGCGAAGACCCGGTCGGAGATGCGGCGGCGTAGCAGTCGCAGGGCTTCGGTGCGGGTCTTGCCGGCGGTGGTGAGCTTGTCGACGTAGGCGGCGCCCTCACCGCCCAGGCGTAGCTGGGTGACCGCGGCCATGTGCAGGGCGGTGTTGATCGTGCGGTTGCCGCCGCGCGACAGGCGGACCTTGACCTTGTTGCCCGACCAGACCGGGATCGGGGCGGTGCCGTTGAACCTGGCGTAGGCGTGCTTGGAGCGGAACCGCTGGGCGCCGGCGGTCTCGCCGAGGATCATCGCGGCGCCGAGCACACCCATCCCCGGGATCTCGAGGAGCGTGGGGTGGGTGGCATGGACGAGCTTGGCCAGGCGCCGCTCCAGGATGTTGATCCGCTGGGTCACCACGGCGATGTCCTCCAGCAGGTCGCGGGCGACCTCGACCAACGCGCCGTCGCGGCCCTCGAGGTGGGCCAGGAGCTCGCCGAGCAGGCGGTAGCGGCGCAGGGCGCGGGAGGGAACGTGCAGGTCAGGGTCGATCTCGTGGAGGAACCAGCGGACCTTGGACTGCATCGCGGTGCGGCGGGCGACCAGGGTGCGCCGATGGTCGGATAGCAGCTTGATCTCCCGCATCGGGCCGGGCAGCTCGGCCGTGGGCAGGTCGTCCTCCCGTAGCGCGACCCGGGCGACGGCCTCGGCGTCGATCGGGTCGGACTTGCCCGGCTCACGGGCGCTGCGCCGCATCCCGGCCATCATCCGGGCGTGCACCCGCACGACCTTGTGCCCGGAGGCCAGCAGGTCGGCCTCCAGGCGGCGGGTCAGGTGCCGGCAGTCCTCGACCGCGACCCGAACGTCGTCGAACTGCTCCAGCCAGGCCACGATCTGGCGGTGTCCGCCAGCCCTGGCCGGAACGGTCAGCTCACCGATCCGCTTGCCCACCTCGTCGACCGCGACCAGCGTGTGCCAGTCCTTGTGCGCGTCGATGCCGACCACCGTCATGCCCGTCTCCCTCACTTCGTCAACCACCGAGAGAGCGGCGGTCGACGCGGGAGGGCATGCCTCAGTCGGGCAGAGCGAGCAGGCTCCTATCAGGCCACGCCCACGACAACCACCGCCGGCCCGGCGAGACGGCACATCGCAGAACAGCCACACGATCGGGCAGCGAAGAAACGAGCCAGCCCCGCCGAGCCATGATCAGTCTGGTACTGACGC
>JAEWQZ010000104.1 GCA_023460255.1 Actinomycetes bacterium | reverse complement strand
GCGAGCTCCCGCGCCGCCACCCGGGCGTCCTCCGGTCGCGCGACGCGGTCGACGAAGCGCACCGCGAGGTCCAGCCCCGCAGGGTCGCCGACGAGAGCGGCGAGGCGTGCCCCGGCAGGGTCCGCGTCGGTCGCGGCGGCCCAGCGCCGGGCGACGGACGCCGCACCGTCGACCAGGCCGTCGAGGTCCGTCATGCGGAGGTGCTTCCGGTCATGTCCACATGCTGGTCGGCGCGGGGCGCCGCCGCACGCCGAGCCGTCCGCGGGCAGTAGTGTGTCGACCCGACAGACGTCCTTTAACACCCGTCCCGTGAGGCGGGGAAGGAGGTCACGATGGCACCTGCCACCGGTGACGCACGGCCCGGCCCCGATCGCGACGACACGGACGGCATGGCGGCCGAGCAGCTGCCCGGCACCGAGGTCCTCTCCGCCGACGACGTGTCGCGGGCGCTGACGCGGATCGCCCACGAGATCCTCGAGCGGAACAAGGGTGCCACGGACCTCGTGCTCCTGGGCATCCCGACGCGCGGTCTGCCGCTGGCGCGCCGGCTCGCCGCCCGGCTCGCCCAGGTGGAGGGGGTCGACGCCGCGACGCTGGTCGGCTCGCTCGACGTGACGATGTACCGCGACGACCTGCGGCGGCACCCGACGCGGTCGATCGGCCGCACGGAGCTGCCCGCCGGGCTCGCGGACCTCGACGACAAGGTCGTCGTCCTGGTGGACGACGTCCTCTTCTCCGGCCGCACGATCCGGGCGGCCCTCGACGCCGTGGCCGACCTGGGCCGGCCCCGCCTCGTCCGGCTCGCGGTGCTGGTCGACCGCGGGCACCGTGAGCTGCCGATCCGCGCCGATCACGTGGGCAAGAACCTGCCCACCGCGCTCGGGGAGACGGTGCGGGTACAGCTGGCCGACGTCGACGGCGTGGACTCCGTGCGGATCGAGCGGCCCCGGGCCGCCGACGAGACGGGGGAGGCCGGCCGATGAGGCACCTGCTCAGCGCCGCGGACCTCGACCGGGACGCGGCCGTCGGGCTCCTGGACACCGCCGCGGGCATGGCGGCGACGCAGGAGCGGGAGATGAAGAAGCTGCCGACCCTGCGGGGGCGGACGGTCGTCAACCTCTTCTTCGAGGACTCCACGCGCACCCGGATCTCCTTCGAGACAGCTGCGAAGCGCCTGTCCGCCGACGTCATCAACTTCTCCGCGAAGGGCTCGAGCCTGTCCAAGGGGGAGTCCCTGAAGGACACCGCCCTGACCCTCCAGGCGATGGGCGCCGACGCCGTGGTCATCCGGCACCAGGCGTCCGGCGCCCCGCACCGGTTGGCGTACGCCGGGTGGGTGGGGTCGGCGGTGGTCAACGCCGGTGACGGCACGCACCAGCACCCCACGCAGGCGCTGCTGGACGCGTTCACCCTGCGCAGGCACCTGGTGGGTGCCGGGGACCCCGGCCTCGGCCAGGGCCTGGACGGCCTGCACGTGGCCGTCGTCGGCGACGTGCTGCACTCCCGCGTCGCCAGGTCCAACGTCGACCTGCTGACCACCCTCGGGGCCCGGGTCACCCTCGTCGCGCCGCCGACGCTGCTGCCCGTCGGGGTGGACACGTGGGCCTGCGCGACGTCCTACCACCTGGACGAGGTGATCGCGGGCGACGCACCGGACGCGATCATGATGCTGCGGGTGCAGCGCGAGCGGATGGGGCCCGACGCCACCTCCGGGGGCACCGGCTTCTTCCCGAGCCCGCTGGAGTACGCCCGCGCGTACGGGCTCGACGCCCGCCGCCTGGCGATGCTCCCCGAGCACGCCATCGTCATGCACCCCGGACCGATGAACAGGGGCCTGGAGATCTCGGCGGACGCCGCCGACTCGCCCCGGGCCGTGATCGTCGAGCAGGTCGCCAACGGCGTCGCCGTGCGGATGGCCGTGCTCTACACCCTGCTGGCGGGGGAGAGGGAGGACCTGGCATGAGCCACCTGCTGCGGGGGGTCGCGCCGCTCGGCGGCGACCCGACCGACCTGCTGCTCGACGAGGGCCGGATCGTCGCCGTCGGCCGCGACGCCACCGCAGGCCGTGCCACCACCGTCGTCGACGGCGCCGGGCTGGTCGCCCTGCCCGGGTTCGTGGACCCGCACACGCACCTGCGCGAGCCGGGGCGGGAGGACGCGGAGACGGTCGAGACCGGGACCCGCGCCGCCGCGCTCGGCGGGTACACGGCCGTGCACGCGATGGCGAACACCTCGCCCGTCGCCGACACGGCGGGCGTCGTCGAGCAGGTCTGGCGGCTGGGCCGCGACGCCGGCTGGGTCGACGTGCACCCCGTCGGGGCCGTCAGCGTCGGGCTCGCGGGTCGCCAGCTCGCCGAGCTGGGTGCGATGGCGCACTCGGCCGCGCGCGTGCGGATGTTCTCCGACGACGGGCACTGCGTCGCCGACCCGATGCTCATGCGGCGCGCGCTGGAGTACGTCAAGGCCTTCGACGGCGTCATCGTGCAGCACGCCCAGGACCCGCGCCTGACCGAGGGCGCGCAGATGCACGAGGGCGTCGTCTCGGCGCAGATCGGGCTGGCCGGCTGGCCGGCGGTCGCCGAGGAGGCGGTCATCGCCCGCGACGTCCTCCTGGCGCAGCACGTCGGGTCGCGGCTGCACGTCCAGCACGTCTCGACGGCCGGCTCCGTGGAGCTCATCCGGTGGGCGAAGTCCCGTGGGATCCAGGTCACGGCCGAGGCCACGCCGCACCACCTCGCCCTGACGGACGAGGAGGCGCGCTCCTACGACCCGGTGTTCAAGGTGAACCCGCCGTTGCGGCCGACCGAGGACGTGGAGGCGCTGCGGGAGGGTCTCGCAGACGGCACGATCGACGTCGTCGGGACCGACCACGCGCCCCACTCCCAGGAGACCAAGGACTGCGAGTGGGCGGCCGCGGCGTTCGGGATGATCGGCCTCGAGACGGCGTTCGCGGTCGTGCACGGGCTGATGGT